>JANZZB010000025.1 GCA_026419635.1 Clostridiales bacterium
AGATGTGTATAAGAGCCCGCCTTACTATATTGTAGATGAGAGGCTTTTAACAAAGAATCTCGAAATATTAAATTACGTTCAAAAGCGTACCGGATGCCGCATTCTTTTGGCGCTGAAGGGCTTTTCCATGTACTCCTTTTTTCCGTTAATCGGAAAATATTTAGCGGGAATTACTGCAAGCTCATTAAATGAGGCCAGGCTTGGTTCTGAGGAAATGGGGAAGGAAGTGCACATCTACGCTCCTGCTTATATGGGTGAGGAGTTTGACGAGATCCTTCAACATGTAGATCATATTGTCTTTAATTCTTTTGACCAGTGGGCAAGATACAAAAATAAAGTCGGGAGCCATAAATCGAAAAACGTGGAATGCGGAATCCGAGTTAATCCCGAGTATTCGGAGATAAAGGTCCCGATCTATAATCCCTGTTACCAAAATTCCAGACTTGGAGTAACGTTGAAAAACTTCAGGGAGGAAGAACTTTTTGGTATCAGCGGGCTTCATTTTCACACAATGTGCGAGCAGAATTCGGATACTCTGGCCCGTACTGTGAAAGTAGTAAACGAGAAATTTGGCAAGTATATCGCTAAAATGAAATGGCTGAATATGGGCGGAGGCCATCATATTACAAGAGCGGATTACGATATTGAAACCCTGATACAATCCATTCTGTTTTTTAAAGAGAAATACGGAGTAGAGATTTATCTGGAGCCCGGAGAGGCAATCGCGATCAATACGGGCTATCTGGTAGCCTCTGTTCTTGATATCGTGGAAAACGGAATGAACATCGCGATCTTAGACACATCCGCAGCGTGTCATATGCCAGACGTCCTTGAAATGCCCTATCGCCCTGAAATCATAGGAGCGGGAAAACCGGATGAATTTGCGTATACCTATCGACTTGGCGGAATGACTTGTCTTGCGGGGGACGTGATAGGGGATTATTCATTTAAACAGCCGTTAAAACCGGGCGATAGACTGGTGTTTTGCGATATGGCGCATTACACAATGGTAAAAAACAATACTTTTAACGGAGTAAACCTGCCTTCTATTGCTCGTTTTAATGAAACAGAAGGCGTGAAAGTCGTAAAGCAGTTCGGATACGAAGATTATAAATCTCGTTTGTAAAACGGCAAACTCCCCAAATATCAAAATAGATTATAAAACCCTCACTGGTTATCATTGTATTTTTGCAAGAAAGTAAGGTCATCAATGGTTGATAAAATATATATAACGGGACATCAAAATCCGGATACAGATTCAATCTGCTCCTCTATTGCGTATGCATACTTAAAAAACCGTCTGGATATTGCTGCCGTACCGGTCCGAATTGGGCGAATTAACCGGGAAACGGCGTTTGTTTTGGATTACTTTGGCGTCGCGCAGCCGGAATATCTGCCGACGGTAAAGGCACAGGCATCTAACCTCAATATGGATGTAATCGATCCCGTTTCGAAGCAATTGTCCCTTCGAGAGGCATGGCAAATATTAAAAGAAAATAAAATGAGTGTTTTGCCTGTTGAGGATGAGGATCATAAATTGTGCGGAATCGTTTCGATTTCGGATATTGCAAACGCTTATATGAATATGCCGGAAAGCAATACGCTTTCGCAAAGTCAGACTCCGCTTGATAACGTATTACGGACGTTATATGCCGAACTTGTCTATGATTCGGGAAAGAGCCTTTTTGAATCTGGAAAAGTTGTTGTTGCCGCCACGAAACCGGATGGACTGGAATTTTATATGGGCAAGGGCGATATCGTTTTAGTAGGCGATCGGAAAGATAACCAAATAAAAGCGATCGCAGTTGGTGTCTCGTGTATTATTATTACCTGCGGCAGTGAAGCCGACGAAGATATTATTGAGGAAGCAAAAGAAAAAGGCTGTACCATTCTTAGAACCGAATACGATACATTTACCGCGGCGCGTCTAATATATCAAAGTATTCCGGTTTCCTTTTTTATGACTTCTAAAAATCTTGTCTGCTTCCGTCAGGACGATTATATAGACGTTATCAGGGAAAAAATGCTACAAACCAGATTCCGCAACTATCCAGTAATTGATAATTTAGGGCGTTTTTCCGGTTTTATTTCAAGATATCATTTGATCAACCAAAACAGAAAAAAAGTCATATTGGTAGACCATAATGAACGATCACAAACCATTAACGGAATTGATCAGGCTGAAATTATGGAAATTATTGACCATCATAGAATCGGAGATATTCAGACAGGGAATCCGATTTATTATCGAAATGAACCAGTCGGCAGTACGGCAACAATCGTTGCAAATCTGTTTTTTGAAAACGGAATGATGCCTCCGCCTGAAATTGCCGGTATTTTGTGCGCAGCAATTCTTTCCGATACGGTTATATTTAAATCCCCGACGAGTACGCGTATTGATATTGAAGCGGCAAATAAGCTTTCTAAAATCAGTGGAATTGATCAGGAAGCATTTGCAAAGCAGATGTTTGAAGCGGGCTCGTCCTTAAAAAACATGCCGCCTGATGAAATTATCCGTAACGATTTTAAGGAATATCTAATCGGATCCAGAAAAATCGGAATCGGCCAGATCAATACCGCCGACATGCACGGCATAAAAAAATTCCGCTCATCTGTCTTGTCTTATATGAATGAGCTGGTTTCAAGCGGGGAATTATATGTTGTTTTATTAATTATATCAGATATCATCAATGAAGAGACGGAAGTGTTGTTTGTTGAAACACAAAAAGGAATGGTAGCCAAAGCGTTTAATCCGTTAAACGATGAAAGCAGCTTCACAATAAAGGGTGTTGTGTCCCGCAAAAAACAAATCGTACCAAAGCTGACACAAGCACTGTCAAGTTATTAATAATTATAAATACAAATATAAAACCGCATTGCGAAACCGTTAGATCACGGCGCAATGCGGTTATTTTATATGATGCCTGCTGAACAACTAGAATTGAAATCTAATAGGCAGTCATTCAATGTATCTGAAACGGCAAAACAAGCTTGTTTTGCCGCCATAGTTCATGAAATGCGGACTATGGGCAAGCGACTAGAAAATCGCATTTGTTCAGTGGACATTACATGCAAGTCTTAAAGTACTTTCCTGATATTATACATCGAATCAAGAATCAGCCAGTTTTGCGGAAATACAGTGTTAATTGTCCAATAGCTGACTCCGCCGAGTTTATATTGATCGACCAGCTTCAATTTTGCTTCAACACTTCTTGCATCTTCAAACCATACTTCGTGTTTTTTGCCGGCAGAGTCGTAATAATTATAATATGGAGCTTCGGATGTGGAATTATACTTAATCGCCGCATTCACGTTTAATGCACGCTCAACCGCTTCAGGATTAGATAGCTGTTCTGCTATGGTACCGCGAACAAAAGGCAAGGTCCAATCGTATCCGTAATTCGGCATACCCATCAATATTTTTTCACTCGGTATGACAGATACGGCATAGTTTAAGACTTTCTTCACCAGATTTTCAGGGGATACANCCATGGCCGGCCCTCTCGTATAGCCCCATTCATATGTCATGATGATAACGTGACTTAAAAGCCTGCCGTGAGCCGGATAATCATGAGCTTCATATAAAAGCCCCTGCTGGCTCGCACTGTTTTTCGGTGCGACAGCCGTCATTACAGGATATCCGAGCGGGAAAAGCCTTTGCGTGATGGTTCTTAAAAAGTTATTGTAATTTTCTCTGTCTTCCGGATAAATATATTCAAAATCAATGTTAAGCCCGTAATAATTTTTTTCCCGCAACGTCGCAATGACATTGTTGATATAGGCATTTTGTACTTGCATATTCGTTAAAATGATATGGGCCAGATCGCTGTTAAACCCAGAGCCTGAAACCGTGTTTGTAACTACCATCATAGGACCGACACCGGCTGCTCTGGCTGCATTAATAACAGGCGTGTCATTAATCGGGATAAGACTCCCGTCCGGCCTTGCCTGTGTACTGAAAATACTCACATATGTAAGGTAGGGGAGTACGCTTTGCAAAAGATCCATATTGATTGCGGGGTATGCGTATCCGTTTACATCGATTGTGCCAAGTTTCCTTGTGACTCGCGGTATGGTAATAACCATGCCTGGCTCAAGTCTGTAAGGTTTCCTGATATCGGGATTCGCCCTCAATAAGTCATCCAACGTCAAACCATAATTTTTTGCTATGGAATAAAGCGATTGTCCTTTTGTCACCGTGTGTGAAATATTATCCGGTAAAATAACGATTGTTTGTCCTACAACCAGTCTTTCTGGATGGGGAAGCTGATTATCTTCAATAATTTTCTCAGTCGGTGTATTATATTTTCGCGAGATTGAATAAATTGAATCCCCGGGCTTTACTACATATATAATCAAATGAGCCACTCTCCTTACTCAAAATAAAATATCAGTTTTATTAAAAAATGTTTTTAATAAAGTATATGCATAGTGTTATAAAAAAGAAACTGATAGGGATAAACCACCTTATATTTAGATTGATTGCTTATTTTATAGTACATTTTTATATAATTGATGCGTGGAGAAGAAGCTTTATATTATCGTTATATATCTTGTCAAATTGAGAAATAGGAAGAGGATTGCGCCCGTTCCCGACTTCTATCGTAAATCCCGGCCTCTTATAAGCTGCAATAAACCAATCTTTATAACCCGCAAAAGACGCGATTCCCGTTGTCTGGTCAAGAGCATATCCGCTGTCTCTGGAGAACGCCTCCCCTATTAATCTTGCTTCCGGTGGGGCCATATTCATAAAATTCCAGTAAATCACTTCGCCCTGACTGTGATACGCAAGCACGAGCCGGAAATTGTGACTTCTTGTAAAGTCGGCAACGGTTTTAGATTCCGGTTCGGATTCCGGATAAGGACCGGAATATCTGGTCGGACCCGGACCCGTAATGCCGTACTCACTTTCTGCCGCTTTAGATTGTTCCCAAGCAGCATTGTAATTGTGGTTTAAATCGACCCCTCTGTTATTTGCCTGCCAGACGGTTGAGAAATCCGTGCTTCCGTTGTTGAAGCGGATCAAATTATCATAGTAAGGATTGTCCGGCTGTAATCCGTTTAATACCAGATCCACGCCGTCGGGATTCACCATGGGAATGATATAAATACTGCTCTCGTCCCAAATAGTACGTGGATTATATCCTCCTGTCATAGTACGTCTTTCAGCATAGGCTTTTGAGAAATCTTCAATAAATTTCATCAAAAGCGGAGTGGTAATCCATTCAAGTGCGTGATGGGCGCCGTTATAAAAAACCTGATTCGGTCCGGTGCCCAGCCGTATGTAATAAAGGTTTCTGTTTAATATGCTTTTTCCTGCAATACCTGTTTCTATGAAAGGATACCGCGCCTTCAAACCCTGTATATCATGTTCCAAAACTTCATACGTATAGCTGATATTTGTGTCTACAACGTTGATTCCATAGGGTATTACAATTCGTTGTCCGATTCTAAGATCGTTTGAGCTTATTCCGGGATTGGCGGAAAGCAGCAGTGAAAGATTTGTGTGAAAACGCCTGGCAATTTTAAAAAAAGTATCGCCGGGTTTAATAATGTACTGATCATATCCGAGCAAAAACGGCATCATTTTTTGAAAGGTATTTGTTCCGATTACGCCGTCGGGTGCAAGCCCGAATTTTTTTTGAAAACGAATGACTGCCTGTTTCATTTTTGAACCAAAAACCCCGTCAATCGGGCCAGGATCATACCCCATTTTTTTTAACAAAGCCTGAATTTCCATAATATCTGTTCCGGACATCCCCGCTTGCAGTATTCTCACAAAATCACCCCTGCTTCAAATAAAATACAAATTATATTTAGATTCATATAATGAAATAAATTCCTAACATTTTCAGTTTATTGAAATGGAATTGTTTTTGTGTCATTATTTTCTAAATTAGTGTAATATGCATTTTTGGTAATTCGTTAAAAGCATTTGTTTTTATTTTGCCCTAAAATAGGAATTGTACTGAGTGTTAAAAATTAAAGAAATAGAACAGGTGTGTCATATGGATTTGAAGCAAAAAATAATTGTATATTTCGTCAAAAAATGATATTCTAAAACCGATTGAAAAATAGTAAGTATTAAAAAATAGCAAAAAAAAGGAAAGTAGATACGAAATGACAGTTACACTAACCAGTTTTTTGCAACAGATTATAACAAATCCGGCACTGCTGATCACAACTTTATTAACACTGGCAGTTGTGCTGGTAAATGGGTGGACGGATGCGCCAAACGCAATTGCCACTTGCGTATCCACTCGTTCAATGAAGCCCGGCCCAGCTATTTTAATGGCTGCTTTTTTTAATTTCTTTGGTGTTTTAGTCATGACAATGTTGAATGCAACCGTAGCGCAGACGATATACAAAATGGTTGATTTCGGCGGAAATTCACATGTTGCATTAATTGCACTATGCGCTGCTTTGTTTGCAATTGTCTTATGGGCAACTGCTGCTTGGTGGTTTGGAATCCCGACCAGTGAAAGCCATGCACTTATCGCGGGAATTTCCGGTGCCGCAATAGCTCTTCAGGGCGGTTTAGGCGGAATTAATTTCTCTGAATGGGTTAAGGTCATTTACGGATTAGGGCTTTCGGCCGTTATCGGATTTGGTGCCGGTTGGATTGTAGTAAAATTAATTGAAAATATATGCAGAGGATTCAACCGAAGAAAAACATTTGTCTTTTTTAAGAATGCGCAGATTGTCGGCGGAGCAGGTATGGCATTTATGCACGGCGCACAGGATGGCCAAAAGTTTATGGGCGTGTTTATGCTGGGAATCTTTTTGGCACAAGGAAGTTCGACAGCAAAAACGTTTGTCATACCAATTTGGCTGATTGTTCTTTGCTCTGCGGTAATGGCTCTGGGCACTTCCATTGGAGGTTACCGTATTATTAAGGCTGTCGGTATGGATATGGTTAAACTTGACAAGCATCAGGGTTTTTCTGCAGACTTTGCGGCTGTAATCTGTTTATTTATTGCTACTGTTTTCGGGTTACCGGTGAGTACAACCCATACAAAGACAACTGCTATTATGGGAGTCGGCGCCGCGAAACGCATAACATGTGTCAATTGGAGCATCGTTGGAGAAATGGTGTCCGCATGGATTTTAACATTTCCGGGGTGCGGTTTGATAGGTTACTTAATGGCATTGATATTTATGAATATTTTTTAAGCCATAAAATTAATTAAATAAACTTAAAATAATACGGATTAAAGAAGGATGTAATTATGGCACGTAATAAAAGTGAGTACTATTTCGATAAGTTTGTAGATTTGGTGGACTATTCCTATAAAGCTGCCAATTTACTCAACGACACACTAAACAATTTCCGAGTTGACAAATTAGAGGATAGTATGAAGGAAATGCATGCCATAGAACATCAAGGTGATGTAGCAAGGCATGCAATGATCAGAAAACTTGCTAAGGAATTCATTACTCCTATTGAGCGAGAGGATATTATGGCCTTGGCAGACTCCATTGACAATGTTACGGACGCTTTAGAGGATGTACTAATGAGAATATATATGTGCAATATCACATCTGTCCGTGATGATGCATTAAAGATGTCGCAAGTCATTGTTAAATGCTGCAATGCTTTAAAGTTAGCACTCGCAGAGTTTCATAATTTTCGTAAATCCCAGACCTTGCATGAGCTGATTGTTGAAATCAATCATATGGAAGAAGAAGGAGACAAGCTCTATACAGAAGCGATCCGGAATCTGTATGTGAACTGTAAAGATTGCCTGGAAGTTATGGGATGGGAGCAGACATTCCGCTATTTGGAGAAATGCTGCGATGCATGTGAGGACGTTGCCGATATTATCGAAAGTGTTATGTTGAAGAATTCTTAATATTCATCAAGCAATAAAAGGCGTTAAATAGCGAGGGGAGAATATCCAAAACAAGATTGCCTTAAGTGCACATCTTGTTTTGGGTATCTTTGTTAAAACCGGTGTTGCAAATATAATATTGCACTTATATTGCATAATTTTTAATATTGATATTTTTTTTAAATAGTTGTAAAATAAAGGGCAATATATTTTTCTGAGCAATACATAATTTCTCGGAAACAGATGTTTGCCGCTATAATTGATACAACCCTTTAAAAGCGTTCAGTCCCGGACTACCACTTGATAGAAAAGAGGAAGTATTGTATGAAATCCAAGAAGGCGAATCTCTTCATTACAATCGCAATTATTCTGGCTATGACATACGTGTCGCTGTTTGGGTTAAAATTTCCGAACGGAATTGGAATTAAAGGTGCAAACGAGATGCGCTATGGAATCGATATTCGCGGCGGAGTCGATGCCGCATTCCAGCCCAAAGATTTAGGGCGAGCTCCGACTGCTGCCGAAATGGATCAGGCAAGAACGGTTATTGAAACCAGATTGGATCAAAAAAATATTCTTGATCGTGATGTAACTGTGGACAAGCAGAACGGATATGTCATTGTACGGTTCCCATGGAAGTCGGGCGAAACGAACTTTAACCCGCAGCAAGCGATCGCAGAACTTGGAGAGACCGCCAAATTAACTTTCCGTGATCCTGACGGCAAAATTATATTGGATGGATCTCATGTAAAGAAAAGCGTTGCCACGGTTCAAAAAGGCAGTAATAACATGGAAGAACCGGTTGTCAGCCTTGAATTTGACGCAGTAGGCACTAAGCTATTTGCTGATGCTACGGCGCGTTTAATCGGAAAACCAATTGCAATCTATATGGATGAGAACAAGATTACTGCCCCTACGGTTCAGTCAAGCATTCCGGATGGCAAGGCGGTTATCGACCATATTGGCAACTCGAAAGAAGCGAAGGATCTTGCAAACAAAATTTCCGCAGGTATGCTTCCGTTCTCTATGGTTGCAAAAAACTATTCAACCATCAGTGCGACCCTTGGTGCGGGTGCTTTGAGTACGATGCTTCAAGCGGGTATTCTTGCGTTTATATTGATCTGCCTGTTCCTTATCCTCTACTATCGGATTCCCGGAATCATTGCCTGTATTGCCTTGCTGTTACATATCGCAGGTATGCTTTTGGCACTGACAATTCCGCAGATCACTTGTACACTGCCTGGTATTGCCGGTCTTATTCTGGCAATCGGTATGGGTGTTGACTGTAATATTATTACGGCAGAACGAATTAAAGACGAGTTAAGAAGTGGTAAACAATTGGATTCTGCGATTCATGTGGGATATGACAAAGCGTTTAGTCCGATATTTGATGGTAATATAACGGTTTTAATCGTAGCATTTATCCTGATGATATATGGTTCGGGTTCTATGCTTTCCTTTGCGTATTCACTGGTGACGGGTGTTGTTATGAACTTTATTGCAGGCGTTACGGCATCACGAATTATGTTAAAATCCATAAGCCAGTTTAAGTCTTTCCGCAAAATAAGCTTTTACACGAAAGAGAGGAAAGAAGCATGAAAAGCATCATTCATTTTTACGAAAAAAGATTTATTTATTTTGCTATTTCAGCGCTTATCATGTTAGCCGGAATCGTTGCTATATTTATAAATGGAGTACAGCTGGATATTCAATTTAAGGGCGGCGCAATTATCACATATGCGTATACGGGTGATGTTAATTCGGATGATGCCGCAAAGTTTGTGCAGGATAAGCTAGGCAGGACAGTCAGCGCACAAGTAACGAAGGATGTTGCCACCGGTGAAAAACGTTTGGTGTTAAATTTGGCAGGTTCGTATGGCCTTGAAGCATCCAAGAAAGGCGAGTTAGATACAGCTTTAAAACAGAAATATCCGAGCGCGAATCTTACGCCTTCAAAAACATCCATGGTAGAACCGTTTTTTGGTAAAAAGTTCTTAACAAACGGAATTATTGCGCTTATATTGGCATCAGTACTGATTGTTTTTTATGTGTGGTTGCGGTTCCGCAGGATTTCCGGTTTATCTGCCGGCGTTATGGCTCTGGTCGCGCTGTTTCACGATTTGCTGATGGTATTCTTTACCTGTGTATTGTTTAAGATTCCTTTGGGGGAATCGTTTGTTGCGGTTTCATTGACAATATTGGGTTACTCTATTAATGATACGATCGTTATTTACGACAGAATTCGAGAAAATGCAAGATTTGAAAAGAAGCTTGCCGTTGAAGAGCTTGTTAACAAATCAATTACGCAGTCATTTGCGAGATCAATTAATACAACATTAACGGTTGTAATCAGCTTGGTCATTATTTATGTATTCGCTGCAATGCACGGAATTGAGTCAATCGAAGCATTTGCACTTCCGATGACGATCGGTGCGATTACCGGCTGTTATTCGACGATTTGCATAGCAGGTCCTCTTTGGGTCATGTGGCAGAAACATCAACAAAAATACAACCCGAGAAAAATGTATCAAAAAGGTTAATTTATACGAACAATTTGCATAACGCGTAAGACCGGTGTATTTATGCACCGGTTTTTTGCAAAAGCGGAATTCTATTGTTCGCCAGAAGAAAGGATTTGTATTTAATATGAACAAAACTCAAATTCAAACCAATAACGCGCCCCAGGCGATCGGCCCCTATTCTCAGGGAATAAAAATCGGTAATTTGGTTTTTACCGCAGGACAGATTCCGATAAATCCGAAAACGGGAGCTATCGCGGAAGGCGGAATTGAAGAGCAGACAAAACAGGTTTTTGAAAATTTAAAAGCTGTTTTATTAAGTGCCAATGCGGATTTTTCAGATGTAGTAAAGACTACAGTGTTCTTAAAAGATTTAAAAGACTTTGCAAAAGTCAACGAAATATATGCAGGATATTTCCAGGCTCCATACCCGGCCCGTTCGTGTGTAGAAGTTGCTGCATTGCCGAAAGATGTATTAATCGAAGTGGAATTAATAGCGGCGGTAAAAGATGCCTAACGAATTTTCAAGGACGGAACTGCTTCTCGGGAAGGAGGCAGTTGAGCGTCTAAAAAGTGCGTATGTCGCGATATTCGGAATTGGGGGAGTCGGATCCTATGCAGTAGAAGCATTAGCCAGATCCGGTATTTCACGATTCGCCTTATTTGACGACGATAAAATATGCCTTACAAATATCAATCGCCAGCTAATAGCAACAAGAAGCACAATAGGGATGCAAAAAGTCGATGTTATGCGTGCACGGATACTTGATATTAATCCGAAAGCAGTTGTAAAAACGCATCCCTGCTTTTATCTTCCTGAAAATGCAGACGAATTTGATCTTTCCGAATACTCCTATATTATTGACGCTGTTGATACGGTATCCGCCAAACTTGAACTCATTGTTCGTGCAAACAGGGTGAACGTTCCGATTATAAGCTGTATGGGAGCCGGCAATAAAATCGATCCCACAAAATTTGAAGTAGAGGATATCTATAAAACCAGTGTTTGTCCGCTTGCGCGGGTAATAAGAAGAGAATTAAAGCAACGAGGCATTAAAAAGCTGAAGGTCGTCTATTCAAAAGAGCCTGCGATTTCTCCTATTCGTGAGGAGGATGGGGGATGCAGCAAGAACTGTATCTGTCCCCCGGGAACAAAGAGAAACTGCTCCGTACGAAGGCAGGTACCGGGCAGCATATCGTTTGTGCCTCCCGTGGCAGGGTTTATTCTTGCAGGAGAAGTAATAAAGGATATTGCAGGCACAAATACTACCGGTTAAATCATGTTGAATATTTATTAAATATGTAAGGAGAACGATATGAACAAAGGGCAAAACGGATTTTCACCCGGTTTTCAAATAAGAGGAAATATTTCAAGAGCAGCAGTCAGCTTTTTGTGTACCGCTCTTGCAGGTTTTATCTATTTTTATCTTTCTCTTCCCGCGATAAATATTCATGCTACAGAGTTTTATGTGTTTATAGGATTTTTGTGTGCTGTTTATTTTGTTTGTGCTCTTTTTACCTCAGGAATGCAGATCACGGGAGGGATTCCTGAGTATATTGGTTTTGTAAAAAAACAGTGTAAGCTGCCTGCGCTTGTTCTTGTTGCTTTTATTGTGCTTTATGTTTTCGGTTCGGTCTCATCATGGATGATTTTCCGTGCCGGAGACTACAGTAAGCTCATTAAAGTGGAACAGGGTAATTTTGCACAGGATGTCGAGGAAATTTCTTTTGATAAAATACCGATGCTTGACAAAGAATCGGCGCAAAAACTGGGCGATCGCAAACTCGGCGAACTTTCCGATATGGTCAGCCAGTTTGAAGTATCGAATGATTACTCTCAAATCAACTATAAGAATCGGCCTGTTCGCGTTACGCCGCTTGTTTACGGTGACCTGATTAAGTGGCTAAACAACCGAGGAAAAGGTCTGCCGGCTTATTTAATCATTGATATGGCATCTCAGGATGTTCAGGTGGTCCGGCTTAATAATGGAATGAAATATTCGGAGTCGGAACATTTTGGGCGTAAGATTGAACGGTATATACGTTTCCGGTATCCGACTTATATGTTCGATAAATTGGTTTTTGAAATCGACGATAATAAAACCCCATACTGGATTTGCCCTAAAATTGTAAAAAAGATCGGGCTTTTCGGAGGAACAGACATTGACGGAGCAGTTCTTGTCAACGCGGTGACGGGAGAAACCAAATACTATAAACAAGTGCCGGATTGGGTGGATAAGGTTTATTCTTCGGACTTGATCGTTGAGCAGTATGACTTCTATGGAAAGTACCATAAAGGCTTTTTAAACTCTATGTTTGGTCAAAAAGATGTTACGGTTACAACAAGCGGACATAATTATATTGCAATGAATGACGCGGTATATGTGTATAC
>JANZZB010000246.1 GCA_026419635.1 Clostridiales bacterium
CCTTTTGAGGCTGTCGATAAGTCAACAGCCTTCGAGAGGGAATCCGATTCCCCCTCGATACTTCCCCAGGTGCGGACGAACCCTTCGGTTTTGTCCAGTGTGTCCTTTGGCGGCGCATGTCCGCCTGCGGACCAATCTTACATTAAAGGGGTTTAGACCCCGTAAGTCCCCTAAAAATACTTTTTCTATAAGCAGAAAAAAAGTCATCTTTATGATGACTTTTTTTATATTTCTTACCTTTTATTCATATGATTAGATATCAAATAATTTGAATTGAGGTGCACTATGCTGTCCGGTAATGAATTTGTAAAACAATCCCTGGCCTTGCATTTATTCTATGGCCGAATTATGAAAGAACATTCATTTTTTTTGGAAGCGGGATTTACAGCAAAGGATTATATTTTAATTAATCAGGCTGACTATTTTCGTAAGTCTTTTGATGCATTACTAGCCGATGCAATCGCACTTTCAAACGGTGTAGTTGCAAACGACGTATTACAGTCAGGTGAAGTTATAACGCCGTATACCTTAAAAGCGGAAACAATGACAATTGAGCTCACTGGCGTTTCCCTTGCAACTGATCTTACCCAAAAAGAAAGCACTCTAGCCGGAGATGGTATGTCAGCAAATCCCGCTCTTGAACAACAAGTTACATATTTAAATAATAAAGTGATTACTTTAACAAATGCTTTAATACAATTTAAGACCAGTCTTCTAACAAGTGTACTTTCATGCAGACTCTATACGACCAATTATCCTTTATTAATCGATCATATTTTAAGAGAAGCAAAACTCTATTCCTCTTTGGTTCAAAAATTGCAAAGCCGTGAAGAAATACACACAGAAAAAGATGCGTATGAACAGGAAGTCTTTTGGAATAGAATTATGGCTGAGCATGCAAAATTTATAAGAGGACTTCTTGATCCTCAGGAAACTGATTTATTTTCCAAGGCAAATGGTTTTGGAATTGAATTTGACCAACTTACGAATCAAGCAAGAATGGCCATGGATAAAGCTTCTTTTAAAAAAGCAACATCTGACAGTATTGCTGCAACAATGCAAATTCGTGATTTTAAGCTAGCAGGTACGAGAGGTTTACTGGATTGTAAGATTAAATCCATTATTATTCCGTTATTAAGCGATCACGTTTTAAGAGAAGCAAACCATTTTTTAAGACTATTAAAAAAATTTCAAAAAGAATAAGGTGAGGGGAGTCGAACCCGATCCGGTTTTTTGCTCGCCGGTTTCACCCTAGGCTGCGTTATTCTCCTTGCTTTACGACAGTAAACTGCGTCGTCTGCCTTGCCTAGAGCACAGTAAGCGGCCAAAAACTCTACGACCTCAGCTGCGGAGAAATTTGCGATTTACGCGGCGGAGGACGACGGCATACTCGCGTATGCCTA
>JANZZB010000247.1 GCA_026419635.1 Clostridiales bacterium
CGACATATCCAATATTAATCCCAATCATAATTAACCTCCTGTCTAATCTATATGAACTACATTCCTTTGTGGTATTAATTATAACTTTATTTTCGTCTGTAATTCTTACCCGAATCCAAACGATTCCGACAATATCCGGATACGCATGTATAATTGCGTTTGTTACACCTTCACTGACTGCTGTTTTAATATCATTTAATTCCTCTAAGGTCGGATCCGTTTGTGCGGCAAATGCAGCTACGGCAGCTCTTGCGAACGCTTCGTTTGCCGATCGGCTTAAAAACTTTATGCTCATTTCATTTTGCTGCTTCATCTTTATGTACCCCCCCATGTGTGAATCGGACAATACGGTCCACCCCGGCAGCTGTCAGTACCTTCATAGCTTGTCCCGGTACATCCTTTATGTAGAATGCTGCTCCGATGTCCCTCATATTGCGGTATCCGCACATAATAACTGCAATTCCTGATGAATCCATAAACGTTAAAGCGTGAAGATCAAAAATCAATCTTGGCGGTGCGTAAAGATCAATAATGTTCTCGATGTACCGCATCGCCTCTTTTGCTTCGTGATGTCCTAATTCGCCGGTATATTCGATGACAATGCCGTCTTCTATTTTTTTATGCGTAATTGCCATAGTCACAGACCATTCCTTTCGTTTCGTCATACGCAATATAACCATAAAAAAACTGGTTACAAAGTGCATGTTTTTCTGGCAAGAAGCTAAAGCTAGCCTTTATAAAATTTCATTCTCTATCCTCCGCAAAAAAATTAAATTAAAAAATGACCATGTGCATTTTTGCACACGGTCATTATACCTTTTAAGGCTTGTCCTTTTATGACGCTTTATGGATTATTCTTCCATAAGTGTTTTTTTCGCGCTGCCAAGCATATAAAGAGAACCGCAAACCAAAATAACATCATCATTATTTTTCGATAAAGAAATTGCGGTTTCTACAGCTTTTTCAATGCTTTCCATTGCTATGACTTTTTTACATACTTTATTAGCATGTTCTGCTGCGACTTCGGCATCAAGAGCGCGCGGATTATTCGGAGAAACGGCGATGAATACTGCAGAACGGGAAGCGATCTGAGGAATGCAAAAAGTGTAATCTTTATCCCGGAGCATCCCCATTACAGTTATCAGGCGTTTATTTTTTAATAGACGGTCAATTTCGCGTGCAAGCACTGTAACACCATCCCGGTTATGTGCTCCGTCTACGATACATAATGGGTTTTCCCTCACCGTTTCCATTCTTCCAGGAAATCGAGTTGTTGAAATCCCCTCTTTAATCTGCATCTCCGTTATATGGTAACCTCGTTTATTCAAAGCACGGGCAGTCTCAACAACAGAGAGAGAATTCATGATTTGATGCTCACCAACCAGTGGAATAAACAATTG
>JANZZB010000248.1 GCA_026419635.1 Clostridiales bacterium
GATGATTTCGCCGGTTTCCACGCCGGTAAGTCCGAGGACTCCGGGAGTCAAAGCGCATACCTGACGAAAGCCTTTGAACTGGTCCGGCATCTGAGTTACAAGATGACGGGTCGCAATTACATACTCGGCCGCTTTCGGTCCGATCGCATCAGGAGTAATATTCCGGTTGCCGAGCCCTGCAACTAATACCGGTTCATCCGGCTTTAATTCCAAAGGAAGAGATTTCAGTTCTTCGGCAATTACATTTGCAGCTTTTTGCAAAGCGTCTCCGGCACGCTGATTAATCGGCCCTAAATCTATTGTAATATACGTTCCGCGGGGTTTGTTTAGCTCTCGCTCTCCCTGTTCGTCAAGAATTTGAATTTTAGAGATATTAAAACCTTCTTTTTGGTAATCCTCTGCTTTTACTCCCGGTAGTTGTGAAGTTTGTTCAGCGCTTTCTTTCCACATTTCATGCGCTTCAAGTGCAAGGTCAGTTCTTTTTTGATACATAATGATCTCCCTTTATATTTTGTTTTCTTTTAATACTGTCTGCCCGCAAAAGTCTTATAAATTTGTGCTTGCTTTTTTTTGATAATAATGTTAGAATTACATCCATTGATATTTTCGATTAAGGAGGTGGACGATAATGCCAAATATTAAGTCTGCCAAAAAGCGCGTTAAAGTTACTCAGGTAAAAAGCCTGCAGAATCAGATTGCAAAGTCCGAACTGAAGACCATTATTAAGAAGTTTGACACGATCAGCGCTACTGACAAAGGTGCTGCCGAGGAAGTCTTTCGTACTGCAGTAAAGAAAATCGACTGTGCTGCTGCAAACGGGATTTTGCATAAGAATACCGCTGCCAGGAAAAAAAGTGCGCTTGCATTAAAACTGAATGCAATAAAATAACGAAAATTATAATCAAAAAATGGCTGATGATTGTTCATCAGCCGTTTTATTATTTGCAAAAACGTTATTTGGAAATACAAAAATCGATATATCCAAAATTTGCTTGTTGTATAAAAGAAAATGGATAGAGCTAATTGCGAAGGCTATGTATAGGAGCAGGAATTCTTCCGCCGCGGTGAATGAATCTTGCCGGTGAGCTCTTTGATATGCCGATAACAGGAGCGGATCCAAGAAGACCTCCGAAATGTACCTCGTCTCCTACTGATTTACCGGCTGCCGGAATAATACGAACGGCAGTTGTTTTATTGTTGATTACTCCTATTGCGATCTCGTCTGCGATAATCGCGGAAATAATTTCTTTTGACGTGTCTCCGGGAATTGCAATCATATCAAGTCCAACAGAGCATACGGCGGTCATTGCTTCGAGTTTGTCAAATGTTAAAACGCCCGACTTTACCGCTGCGATCATTCCCTCATCTTCTGATACCGGTATAAACGCCCCGGATA
>JANZZB010000249.1 GCA_026419635.1 Clostridiales bacterium
TGGCACAACACCACAGGCAGACGTTCTAAAGAATTGAATAAAGCTTCTCTATTATCGTCAATATCAAAGAGCATCTGTTTTAAATATTCCGGTATGTCGCATGCCTCGGAGCGAAGACAACCATATTCAAACGATTTACCGTTATATAGCTGTATTTCCCCATTTTTGAGCATTTGCTTTAAGAATCCCGGTAATCGGCATTGATCTGAGATAAGAAATTCATGTGAAAACGTCTGCGTATGCCATAGTTCGAAATTTTTTCTGAGCGCGTTGGGTCTGCTCAAAAAATTCATGTTTCTTAACATTTCCTGCTGCTTGTATATTTTGCCTTGAAAACGTCCTAACTCTGTTGCTACAAATTCGAGGGTTTCAATGTCAAACCTATCGCCTGATATCCCGTCTATATACTCAATCCATAAATGTATTTCATCGCCGTTCATCTCCGCGTGATAATACTCCGGCCAGCGTAACGAATCAGTGAAAACCTTCCCAAAATCCGACGTGTATAGGTCATACTCCCTGCGCCATGAATCCGGATCGCCGGGGCGTTCCCATTTTTTCTGGATTTTTAAAACAACTTTATAAGGCAATTTCTTACCCTCAATGGTTTCAGCCATGCCTGTAACAAGCCGCACATCGCCCACCGTCCCCCCCTGTAGTTGTTTGGTCTGGTAGCTTGCGCGGATTATGTCCGCACTGAGCATTTTACTTAAAACATGTGCAAGCGTTTCAGCTTTAATCTGAATTTGTTTGATTTTGAAACTATTCATTTCTTAAACCCTCCGTTTTTCTTATTTTGCCTGCTCAATTGAGCTATAGATTTGTTTCGTTTCGATTTATCAAGCAAAAAACCTGCTTTGTCGTCTGCAAACTTTACCTCTCGCTTGATTTGCAGGTAGCTGCTCCAACGTTCCTTTGATAGTTCTCCATTGGCTATGGCTTCTATGATGGCACAGTCCGGCTCACTTTTATGCTGGCAATCGGAAAACCTGCCAAATCCATCCTTTATCAATTTCTTTTCTTCCTGCCTACGTTTCTTTTTGCCCTTTATTTGGGGACACACCTCAGCAAGCAGTATTTCTTCGTAGTCTGAGGAATGTCCCCACCCTGGTCCCAGGATTTATTATCCAACCTCCGCAGATTCCCTTTATATAATCAAAAGTAATTTTCTTTTTTACCATAATCATCACTCTCCCCGTATTCCAAACATTTTAGTTCCGCAAGCTTTCAAAAAGGAACATTCCTTAGCATAAAGGAATACTTCCTGTTCAGAAAGGTGTGTCCTCTGTCCATAGGCATAAAAAGCCCGCAGATAACGACCACCTGCGGGTTCAAAAGGAGACACTCATCCTACTGATG
>JANZZB010000250.1 GCA_026419635.1 Clostridiales bacterium
GGTTGCGATACCGGACATCCGCTGCAAGAGATTCAGTGCGGTGCGCTCGCCTGTAAGTACGGAACGAGCCGGCCCCTCAATGTCGGCAATAACGTCTCCTTTTGAAACTTTCTGTCCTTCCTGTACCCGGTATTTCAGTACGACAGCTTCGTCAAGCAGCTGGAATACACGGCCGACAATATTTAAACCGCAGACGACACCATTTTCTTTTGCAAGAAAATATCCGGAAATACGGGCAGTCTCAGGAACGCAGGACTCTGTTGTTACATCTCCGTATCCGATATCTTCGTTTAACGCATTCCGAATAATATGGTCAATTTCAAAACTAAACATAAAAAAACTCCAAAACCGAATAGATACGGTTGCCGCTTTTTTAAGCGTGCGGCACGCCGAATTCACTTATTTTTTAATGCTCGCAGCAATGAATATTAATCGTTGATAAAATGTGCGCCTATACTTTTTTCGCGGTTTAAGGCTGCTTTTAATATTTCAACAGAGATGGTAGCCATATTAAGCGCTTCCATCAAATCTTTTGAATCCAAAACAGAAGACTCCAGATTACTTTTGATTTCATTCATCTGTTTAAGCCCGTCAGAAAGATCTTTTCTGTTACGGATAACCCAACCGTCACGAGTCATAATCTCCCGGATACTCTGTTTTACGGACATCACATCGTCAATTCGCATGGATACGGCTTCCGGTTTCGGAAGTACGGGAATTTTTAATTCCGTTTCCTTTTGCATTTTGGATATATGCTGGGCTGCTCTGCGTCCAAATACGAGACATTCGAGCATAGAGTTGGATGCAAGTCTGTTAGCGCCGTGAACTCCTGTATGCGCGGCCTCTCCGCATGCGTATAGGCCTTTAATATTGGTCATGCCGTTCAGATCCGTCATAATGCCGCCCATCATATAGTGCTGCACCGGACATACCGGTATTCTTTGCTTTGATATATCGATTCCTCTTGTTAAGCATTCATTATATATAGTCGGAAAACGCAAGGAAAGAAACTCGGATGATTTGCTGGTAATATCCAGAAAAACATGATCCGTTTCATCTTTTAGCATCTCTTTGACAATACAGCGTGCGACAATATCACGAGGCGCAAGCTCTGCCATCGGATGCTGATCAATCATAAAACGTTCGTTTTGATTGTTTAATAAAACTCCGCCTTCGCCTCTAACGGCTTCGGAAATCAGAAAAGAGCGGCTTTCGGGGGTTGGACAGTACAATCCGGTGGGATGAAACTGAATAAATTCCATGTTCTGTAAAATTGCCCCGGCACGAAAAGCCGCGGCAAGGCCGTCGCCTGTTGCAACGGAGGGGTTTGTCGAATGGGTATAGATCTGTCCGATGC
>JANZZB010000251.1:0-290 GCA_026419635.1 Clostridiales bacterium
GACGCGCTCCATGTCAGTCTTGCAGATGAAAGCTATTGCATCGGACCGGCAAATATAAAAGATAGTTACTTAAATATGGAAGCTATCATTTCGGCGACACTGGCCAGCGGCGCGCAGGCTATTCATCCGGGTTACGGATTATTGTCAGAAAACGCGAAATTTGCATCGCTTTGCGAAAAATATAATATTGTTTTTATAGGCCCGCCGGCCAATGTGATTTCTAAAATGGGCGACAAGGATGAAGCAAAGAGAACCATGCGGAGTGCTGGCGTTCCTGTCATTCCGGGCTG
>JANZZB010000251.1:300-1341 GCA_026419635.1 Clostridiales bacterium
TACGGATGTACAGGAAGCGAAAAAGGAAGCTACTAAAATTGGTTATCCTCTTTTGATCAAAGCCCGTTCGGGCGGAGGCGGCAGGGGTATCCGGCTTGTAAAAGAAGAATCGGAATTTGAAAACGCCTTTACGATCGCGTCGAACGAGGCAAAACTCGCATTCGGGGACGGCGATGTCTATCTTGAAAAGTATTTATCCCCGACAAAGCATATAGAAATGCAGTTGCTTTGCGATAATTTCGGAAACGTTGTTTGTTTAGGAGAACGGGAATGTTCGATTCAAAGGAAAAATCAAAAGCTGATTGAAGAGAGCCCGAGCCCTGCAATAGGAGAAGAGACACGTAAGCAGATGATGGAGGTATCCGTCAAAGCGGCGGCCGCTGTTGCTTACAGGGGAGCCGGTACGATCGAATTCCTTCTCGATAAAGATCATCAGTTTTATTTTATGGAAATGAATACAAGGCTGCAGGTGGAGCATCCTGTCACCGAAATGGTAACCGGTATCGATCTTGTCAAATGGCAGATCCGAATCGCGGCAAATATGCCGCTTGATTTTACACAGGAAGATGTCGTTATACGCGGTCATGCGATTGAGTGCAGAATCAATGCGGAGAACCCGGAGAAAGATTTCAGACCTGGCTGCGGAAAAGTAACGCTACTGCACATTCCGAGCGGACCGTGGGTACGCTTTGACTCCGCGCTTTATCAAGATTATACCGTTCCTCCGTTTTATGATTCATTAATTGGTAAACTGATCGTTCATGCGAAAACAAGGGAAGAAGCAATACGCAAAATGCGTTCATCCCTTTGCGAACTCGTGATTGAAGGAATCGATCACAATTGTGAATATCAGATCAAAATTTTATCAAATGAAGAATTTGAATCGGGTACTTACACCACGGATACACTGCGAAAAGGTTAATAACCATAAGGCGAGGAGAGTCGAACTCCCACCGCCTGTCGTTGGCCCTTTTCGGTGCTTTTCGTCTTGTTGTCCTTGCTTTACGCCAGTAAAGCGGCGTCCACCGCAACGAAAATCCC
>JANZZB010000252.1 GCA_026419635.1 Clostridiales bacterium
CTACAAGTTCGCAGGCA
This sequence comes from Clostridiales bacterium, assembly GCA_026419635.1. GTDB lineage: Bacteria > Bacillota > Clostridia > Oscillospirales > Butyricicoccaceae > UBA6114. The sequence goes on from JANZZB010000252.1 coordinate 18, forward strand.
CGGTCGAGCGCGGGAAGGGTGTTTTGCGGGTCGAGCCCTTTTTCAAAACGGGAGGATGACTCTGTTCGCATACCGAGTTTTTTTGCAGTTAAACGAACAGAAGCACCGTCAAAGACTGCGGATTCAAATACGATCATTTTAGTATTTTCGGTGATCTCACTGTTTTCACCGCCCATAACACCGGCAACAGCGACCGGTTTCTTCGAATCGGCAATAACCAGCATATTGGGTGTAAGGGTTCGAAGCTGCCCATCAAGTGTGTTGAAATTTTCCCCTTCTTTTGCACGTCGGACAGTAATATTACTGCCGTCCAGGCATGAGTAATCAAATGAGTGCATCGGCTGGCCGTATTCCAACATGACATAGTTCGTAATATCGACAATATTGTTAATCGGACGCACACCGGAAGCCCTCAAACGATCACGCAGCCATTTCGGCGACGGTTCAATTTTAATGTTTTTCACGACTCGGGCGTTATAGCGAGGACAAAGGTCCGCATCTTTGACGGATACCGACAACAAGTCATCAATATTCCCGTTTTTTCCTTTTACTTCGGGGGTTTTGACCTTAAAATCGGTGGAAAAAGTTGCCGCACTCTCACGTGCCAAACCGATTACGCTTAAACAATCAGGGCGGTTAGACGTTATCTCAAACTCACAAACGTATTCATCAAATCCAAGAACCTTCTTTATATCGTCACCGGGAGAGCCGCCTTCCGTCAGCACAAAAATACCATCTTCAATAGCATAAGGAGCGTCGTTTTTGGTAAGTCCGAGTTCACCAATAGAACAAAGCATACCATCAGATAATACACCGCGCAGTTTTCCGGATTTTATTTTTTTACCTCCGGGAAGAGTAGAACCGTCTAGTGCAACCGGGACCAGCTCTCCGCCTTTTAAATTTTGCGCTCCGGTAACAATCTGCAGGGTTTTATTTCCTACGTCTATCTGGCAGATCCACAAATGGTCAGAATCCGGATGCTTTTCAATCGATTGTATTTTTCCAACCACAACCTGATCGATTTCTTTTCCTAAATATTCAATTCCTTCTACCTTCGAACCAGTCATTGTAAGAGCGTGGTTATATTCTTTTGGTGTAACGTTTAGTGTCATATAATCATTAAGCCAATTTAGAGGCAGTTTCATACAAAGCTCCTTATAACAGCATGCACTTACGAACAGATCGTCATGTGCCGCGGTTGCCGCTGTTTCTGGTGAGCGGCGCGCCAATTTTTGAGAAATATATTTCAGCTGTCACTTAAAATTGTTTTAGGAAACGGATGTCGTTTTCAAAAAACAGGCGAAGATCGTCAACTTTATAC
>JANZZB010000253.1 GCA_026419635.1 Clostridiales bacterium
CGGCAGAATGGAGCATTCTATGAGACAGGCAGCATTAGAACGAAAAACAAAAGAAACGGAAATTGAGCTCTTTCTGGATTTGGACGGTGGAGACATCAAAATTGAAACAGGTATCGGTTTCTTCGACCATATGTTAAATTCTTTTGCAACCCACTCGGGGATCTCTCTTATTGTAAACGCTAAGGGCGATCTGCATGTTGATTGTCACCATTTAGTCGAAGATGTGGGCATTGTACTTGGACAGGCATTTCGGCAGGCACTTGCCGATAAAAAAGGACTCCGTCGTTTTGCAGATGCTTTCGTCCCGATGGACGAAGCACTTTGCCTTGCGGTAGTGGACCTTGGAGGAAGGGCATATCTCGTTTTTGACGCCCCTATGCCTCAGGAAAGATGCGGTGAGTATGATACCTGCATGACGGAAGAATTTTTACGCTCTTTTGCTTTTAACGCCGGTATGAATCTACATGTAAAATGCCTGTACGGTTCCAATGCACATCATATAACCGAAGCAATCTTTAAAGCGCTCGCGAAAACGATTAAGGAAGCAATCAAAATAGAGGGCGCTGTTTTACCATCAACCAAAGGAGTCCTGTAAAGGTTATGCAATATACAGCTATTATAGATTATGGGGTCGGAAACCTTTTAAGTGTTTCCAAAGCACTCTCATATCTTGGAATCCAGTCGAAAATTACAGATGACAAAAAAGAAATTGAGCTTGCAGACGCGGTTATTTTACCCGGTGTCGGAGCGTTTGCCGACGCAATGGATTTGCTTAACCAAAAAAATCTAACCGCTTTTATCAAAAATCAGGCAATGAAAAAACCGTTTCTGGGAATATGTCTCGGCATGCAGCTTCTATTTGACGACAGTGAAGAGATGGGATATACAAAAGGACTATCTTTGATTGATGGGTCGGTAAAAAGAATCAATACAACGTATAAACTTCCGCAAATTGGTTGGAATTGTCTTGAAATCGTAAATCCGTCACCGCTGACTAAAAATCTGCCCGAAAAACCGTATGTCTATTTCGTGCATAGCTTCGCTGCCGAAGTAAAGCATAGCGAAAATTTATCTGCCGTTTGCGATTACGGAACAAAAGTGACCGCCTTGGTTTCAAAGAAAAACCTTTTTGGTTGCCAGTTCCACCCGGAAAAAAGCGGTGATATAGGCTTAATAATATTAAAGAACTTTGGAGAACTGTTTTTATGAAAATCTATCCGGCAATTGACTTAAAAGACGGCAAGTGTGTCCGATTAAAAATGGGAGACTTTGATACGGAACATACTGT
>JANZZB010000254.1 GCA_026419635.1 Clostridiales bacterium
CTCTGGCCCACCCCAACAAATCATGATTTGTTGGGGACCCCGGGGCGGCACATGTCCGTCTGCGGACTAATCTTACATTAAGGGGTTTCGACCCCTTAACGATCCCCTAAATATATTTTTTCGACAGCTGAAAACGCCTCTGTCAGAGACAGAGGCATTATTTAAATAATTTGGATCCCTATCGGGCAATGATCGCTACCCATTACTTCAAAATAAATTTCGCTTTCTTTGATGTGCTTTTTGATTTTGTCGGATACCAAAAAATAATCTATGCGCCATCCTGCGTTATTTGTCCTGGCATTATACATATATGACCACCATGTATAAGCACCGGTTCGATCAGGATATAAATAACGAAATGAGTCCGTAAAGCCAGCATCCAAAAGCTCAGAAAACTTTCCGCGTTCCTCCACAGTAAAACCTGCATTTAATGTATTTGTCTTCGGATTCTTTAAATCAATTTCCTTATGAGCGACGTTTAGATCTCCGCATACGATAACCGGTTTTTCCTTATCCAAAGCGCTTAAATAGCTGCGGAATGCGTCTTCCCATTTCATTCGATATTCAAGTCTTAACAATTCTCTTTGTGAATTCGGTGTATATACATTTACAAAGTAAAAACTGTCATATTCCAGCGTTATGACCCGGCCTTCCTGGTCATGTTCTTCACAACCGATACCGTAGCAAGCAGAAATCGGCGTTGTTTTCGTAAAAATAGCCGTGCCGGAATACCCTTTTTTCACAGCACTGTTGAAAAACGCTTGATAACCGGGAAATTGGATGTCTAGCTGTCCTTCCTGCATTTTTGTCTCCTGCACAGCAAAGATATCTGCGTCAATAAATTCAAAGAAATCAGCAAACCCTTTATTATAGCAAGCACGAAGACCATTTACGTTCCATGATATAAACTTCATATATGTTTCTCCCTAATGCAAAGCGATTGAATCATAACAAAATTTTATCAATGTTTATGTATAAAAACAACTTAAAAAAATTTTGCAAGGCAAAATAAAAAAACTCCTCGAAAAACGAGGAAGTTTTTTCAGCTTATCGAAAAAGTATATTTCGGGGATTGTTAAGCGGTCGAAACCCCTTAATGTAAGATAAGTCCACAGGCGGACATGTGCCGCTCCGGGGTCGGCGAATTAGAATAGCAAGTGCA
>JANZZB010000255.1 GCA_026419635.1 Clostridiales bacterium
AATCTGCTGACACTCGTCCTTTTCGAAAAGAATGGCTTGGGCGGCTTGACGACGCTTGTCTGCTGAAGTTATCGAAAAATCCAGCTTTGGATTGAGCCTGCTTGTTTCCTTTGATCGAGCCCAATCTTGTTTAGCCTCATCATCGTGGCCTGCCGCATAAAAACAGACCGCCCGATGCAGGTAAAACGCGGGGTATATTTCTTCTAATCGGATCGGCATCTTCTCTAATACGTTCATTTTGATCACAGCGCTGATAAATCGATTCATTTGAATATCGTGGGCAATCTGCTGGAGTATAAACTCCAGCATTTGTTTTGTCACCGGCTGATTTTCCCACTGTTCAAATAAATGTTGATGCGTTGGAATAAAATCTTCTGTGCTGCAAGATCGAATATGTTCTTCGATATCGATTTCAGGATTCTTTTTACTCAGATCAATGATCTGCCGCAGGCGTTGTATAAAAAACGCTTTGTGATAGCGACGCCGTGAACGAGGATCATCATACACAATTTGGCCGGTCTGGGACAGCGGATGATCGCGCTTGAATGTCAAAACCTTTGGAATGTTGCAAAAGCGGGCTTTTTCCGTCAGCAAACCATACAATCCGGCTTTCGCCAGCCAGCAAAAATCTGCCCCCCATGGCTGACGGTCATACAGACCGATCCTCTCAAAAAAACTTTTGCGAACAATAGTTGAAGTTCTGCTGAATTCTTGACATGCCGGGTGTACTTATATATAGTATAATAGAAAAAAGTTCTTAAATGTTTACTAAAAATATAATTAAAATTTAAAAAATATACTGCGAGGTTGAATTTCATGCAGAAGCTCGGATTAAACGAATTGAGAGAAAGATACCTGAAATTTTTTGAAAGCAAAGGGCACTTGCGTATGCCCAGTTTTCCTCTTGTGCCACAGAATGACGCAAGCTTATTGTTAATTAATTCCGGTATGGCTCCGTTGAAGCCGTATTTTACAGGTCAGGAAGAACCGCCAAGAAGGAGAGTTACTACCTGTCAGAAGTGTATCAGGACACCTGATATTGAAAATGTTGGAAAGCTGTCTCTTATACACATCT
>JANZZB010000026.1 GCA_026419635.1 Clostridiales bacterium
GCATAATAATAGGTATGTTCGATTTTTTTCGGATCGTTCGGCATATTTCTTCTCCGGTTGTGTCCGGCAGCATCCAATCCAGAATGAGCAAATCTGGTTTTTCTTTTTCAAATTTTTCATACGCTTCTCTGCCGCTAAAAGCAGAGAATAAGACAAAGCCTTCCCGCTTAAGATAAGACTCCAAAACGTCCACTATTTTCGGTTCGTCGTCAACTATTAATATTCGCGTTCCGCTATAACCCAATTTTGCTCATCCTTTCTGAAAAAATGCGGTACATACTCTAAAAACATGTATTTAAAAGGGGGCAAATCGATTTACAGTTTACCCCCCTTCCTTTTTATGATACTACTTCATACCCTTGATCTTCAATCGTTTCAACAATTTGTTCTAATGTGACTTTTTCCGGGTCAAATTCAACGGCCACTTTTTTCCCATTTAAGTCGACGGTCACTTTTTCTACGCCGCTTAATGCCCCTACAGATTTTTTTACGGCATTTTCGCAATGGCTGCACGTCATCCCGTTGACGTTTAATATTTTTGATTCATTTGTCATGGAAAGTCCTCCGCTATTTTTAATATCTGAAATTTTCATTATGCCGGCACTACCAATCCCGGGTTCTTCCCCCGGATGATCATGCATCGTTATAATCTGCTTTAACGAAATCTCGTACGCTTTTATTTTATCAAAAATTTCTTTTGAAAGCAGTGCTTCCGTTTCTTTTAATTTTTCAAGCTTATATTTTTCCTCATTAAGCTGCTTATCCAGCATAGCTTTTTCTTTATCCGCTTCTTTTTTTGCTTCATCAAGCATACTTTGCGCCATTTCTTTTGTTTCTATCAGAGTGTCCGCAATTTTTAGTTTTATTTTATTAATTTCGTTCTCTTTTTCCATTAATTCATTTATTCTGTTACGAAGTTCCTGATTCTGTTTTTCAAGTTCTAATAATTTAGGTTGGGCGTTTGCATTAAGGTTGTTTTTTGATTGCCGGTCCTCTTTCAGTTTCCATTCCGGATTTAGTTCGGAAGTACCCGGCTTATCCTTTTCAGTCGGATCATACCGTTTTAAACTCAACGAATTTGTTACAACGGAAACGGAACTGAATGCCATTGCTCCTCCGGCGATCATTGGATTTAATAAACCGAATGCAGCAAAGGGAATTCCGATAACGTTATAGAAAAACGCCCAAAACAGGTTTTGCTTTATCTTCCTCATTGTTTTTCTGGATAAACGAATCGCTGCTGGTATTGTACTTAAATCTCCCCGCATTAACGTGATATCGGCCGCTTCCATTGCAACGTCAGTACCCGTACCGATTGCCATTCCAATGTCAGCTGTGGCAAGTGCGGGTGCATCGTTAATTCCGTCACCAACCATTGCGACAACTTTGCCGGATTTCTTTAATTTTTCAACTTCCTCAGCTTTATTTTCTGGCAGCACTTCAGCAAGAACATTTGAAATTCCAACCTGTTTTGCAATCGCTTTTGCAGTTCTTTGGTTATCTCCCGTAATCATGTATACGTCAATACCCATTTTTTTCAGGTCGTGAATCGCTTCTTTAGAATGCTCTTTTAAAGTATCGGCAACTGCGATAATCGCTTCCAGACTGCCGTCAATCGCCATGAGCATGGCTGTTTTACCATCGTCTTCAAGTGCTTCCAGCGTCGAAGTTGCATTACTGATATTCATGTTTTTTTCAAGCATCAGTTTGCGCGTACCCATCAGGATCTCTTTTTTACTTACGAGCGCTTTCACACCTCTTCCGGGTATTGCTTCAAATGAATCGGGATCGGGAATCGAACCGATTTCTTTTTTGCCGTTTTCATAAATGGCAACTCCAAGCGGGTGTTCCGAGTTTTTCTCCGTAACAGCTGCTATTTTTAATAATTCGTCGCGGCCCAAATGACCAAACGAAATGATATCCGTTACTTCCGGCTGTCCCTTTGTTATGGTTCCTGTTTTATCAAGTACAACAGCATTTAACTTATACGCTGTTTCGAGATGCTCTCCGCCTTTAATAAGAATGCCTTTTTCCGCGCCTTTGCCTGTTCCGACCATAATAGCCGTAGGTGTTGCAAGCCCCAATGCGCAAGGACAAGCGATGACTAAGACCGCAACCGCGCTTACAATCGCTTTCGTCAGGTCTCCGGTTGCAAAAAACCAAATAAGAAATGTGAATACTGCAATTCCTACCACGGATGGAACGAATACTCCCGCAACTTTATCTGCAATTTTTTGAATGGGGGCTTTTGAGCCCTGTGCATCTTCGACCATTTTAACAATCTGCGAAAGAACCGTATCCTTTCCGATTTTTGTCGCCTCGAATTTGAACGTTCCGAATTTATTGATTGTCGCTCCTATACACAAATCGCCAGGCTTCTTTTCTACCGGAAGGCTTTCCCCGGTTAGCATAGATTCATCAATAGATGAGTTGCCTTCAATAATTTTCCCATCCACCGGAATTTTTTCACCGGGACGCACAAGAATCAAGTCGCCTGTTTCCACTTCTTCAATCGGAATATCTTCCTCTATCCCGTCGCGAATGACTCTGGCGGTTTTGGCCTGCAGCCCCATCAGTTTTTTAATCGCTTCCGATGTTTTTCCTTTGGCAACAGCTTCAAGATATTTGCCAAGTAAAATCAATGTTATAATGACGGCCGCCGCTTCAAAATAAAGGTCTTTCATCCCACCCATTTTAGCCGGTTCAAAGAAGACGTTATATAAACTGTAAAAGTAAGCCGCTGAAGTGCCCATCGCGATTAAAACGTCCATGTTCGAACTTTTTGCTCTAAGCGCATAAAATGCGTGTTTGTAGAAACGAAATCCTACAAGAAATTGAATCGGAGTCGCAATAATAAGCTGAAAATAAGCGTTATGCAAAAAAGGAACGTCTATGCCTAGAAGTGATAAAACCATCGCTAGCACGAGCGGAGCGCTTAACACGATAGATGAAACAAGTGTTATTTTTAGCTTCCTGATTTCTTTTTCCCTTGCTGCTTTTTCACGATCTTCTGTTATTTCTTCCGCTCTTGTGGCCTCATAACCGAGCGATTCGATCGCTTTTATGACATCGGAAACTTTTATTTCAGACGAATCGAATTCCACTGACGCTTTTTCTGTCGTAAGATTTACATTTGCTTTTATGACACCGCTAAGCTTACTTAGTTTATTTTCGATTTTTGCAGCACACGCAGCACAGGACATCCCGGATATTTTTAATACTGCTTTTGTTTCGTCAGAAGCTGAATCCTTCAATACGGAATATCCAAGTTTATCGACTGCACTTTCAATCTGCCCGATATTTGTAATTTGGTCATCAAATTCGACCATGGCCCGTTCCATCGCAAAATTAACATTTGCCAAAAGAACTCCTGAAATTTTATGAAGGCCTTTTTCAATTCTTGCCGCACAAGCCGCACAAGACATACCGGCGATTTTCATTGTTTCCTTCTTAACCATTTGCTCCTCCTGTGAAATGATATATTAGACAGCGAACTTACCCATTAAGGTGAGGGGAGTAGAACCCGACCCGCCTCACCTTAACCGCAGCAGCCGCCTGAACCGCCGCCCGAAGGGGTATAATTTTTAATTTCTTTTTTGATCGCATTCAGATCAATTTTATTCAAATCATCTACCACTTTAACGTATCCATGCAACATTCCCATTCCGCATTGAAATGTAAAATCTGCTTGTGGGGTTAAAAGCGGCGTTTCTTTTTGTTGATTTAAGTTAAGCTGCCCGTTATATTCCGGAAAAACAACTATGCTGTTGCAGCCGTTTAAACCTACGGTATCAAATTTAATCTTTGCCGGGATTCCTTTTTGCAAAACAACAACCGCAGGTGCGTAACCCTGGCTGCCGACTGAAACTGTAACATCCTGCTCGTTGCCATTGATTTTTGCGATACCTATGTTATCCGTCGGGATCTTCCCATTTGCAAATCCCGGGGGCGTGCTGCCGCAGCAACCACCGGAAGATACTGCATTTGACGATCCTATGGCCTGCTTAATATCATTTGTAGAAACGGCCGATACATCCGAAACAACTTTAATATTGCTGCGGATCATACCCATCCAGCAGCTATATGGTATATTGCCTTCGGTATCCGGAGTAAAGTCAATCTCGTTTTTTCCTGCTTTCAATGTTTTTGAAATATTATATTTAGGAATTGTTATTGTTTCATTACAACCGTTTATATCTTTTGCGTCTGCCTCTATTGTCCATTTAACAGGAATTCCTTTTTGAACGGCAATCGGCGTATAGCTTCCAGACTGCAATTTGGTTGAAACAACCTGAATATTCCCTTCTATTTTTGCCACGCTGCTCGAACCGGATGCATTTGCCGCAAGTCCGCTTGTAAAACTGATCCCGGAAAGAGCGAACCCTCGGTTCATCATAACAATACCCAGTATCATAACCAGCATAGCGCTGACTTTCATCATTTTATGGGTAAATTTTCGGCTTAATAAGGAGCTTAACGCACCAAATCCAAACATCAGAGGAACCGTTCCGAGACTGAAAATAAACATGGACAGAGCGCCGGTTACAAAATTCCCGGTACCCAATGCGTAAATTTGCATCGCCTGAAGCGGGCCGCAAGGCATCAACCCGTTTAATAATCCAACATAGAAAGGTCCGTGTTTTCCGTTTTCATGTATTTTTTTGCCGAACAGTTTTGGCATTCTTGGATTTAGTTTCCGAAGCCAGGGAAAAATATTCAGCATGTTAAGTCCCATGATAATCATAAAAATTCCGGACAAAATTGCCACAATTCCTTTTGCAACACCCGAAAAACTGATTACGGAACCAAGCGCGCCGACAATTCCTCCGACCACCGTATAAGAAATGACTCTGCCAGTGTTATACATTAAACTAGGCTTTAATTTTGATAATCCGCCAGAATCACTTCCAGGCGACTGATAAGAGACACATTGTGAAAGATTTATTCCGCCGCACATTGCGATACAGTGAAGAGACGTAATGAGTCCAACAACAAACAGGATTCCATATCCCATATTTTGCGATATATTCGGCACGAAGTTAAAACCAACTGTATTTTTTATTATCAAATATACAGCAAATAATATTATTCCGATTCCAATCAACTGATTAAACGTAAATTTATCGTCATTTTGATTCGAAATACTTTTTTCATTTTGTTTGTTTTTAACTCTGTAATCCAGTTTTTCTATTGTTTCAATAATTTTTTCAATCGGGATGATTTTTGGATTATAGTGTACTTCCACCTTTGATTTTTGAAAACTTGCCTGAACATTCTCAACACCGTTTATTTTTTTCAGTTTGTTTTCGATTCTCATCTCACAGCCGGCACAAGTCATACCGTCAATAAACAAAACTTTTCGGATCAAATTCTGTTCCATATTATCACTCCCAAGCGAACATTATCGTATCTCTTCTCTTATGAACGAAATGGTATCAACGCGTTGTGAAGATATTATGAAGATTCAATCCCGGCTTTTTAACAAAGTGTAAATTATTTGTCTTTTTTGAAAACACGAAAGCAGAGCATGATGAAATGCTCTGCTTTGATGCTTTATACCTTTTTCCAGTTTGAAAATAATTCTTTATTTGCGTTCAGAAAATCCTCAGATATGGTTATGGACGTATTATCGCTTGTTTTGTCACTCTCCAAAATCGGTACCGGGTTGCATCCATTCTTTTCTTTTTCAACTTGACCTATCTTAAACCGGTTTCCGCAATTTTGACAAACAAGTTCATCGCCCTCTTGTTTGTAATAGCCCCTGCCTGAATTGTAGCAAACCTGGCAAGTATTGAAGGCTGTTCTGATCGTTCCGTCGGGAGCTTTTACGGCTATCAGCTCCATATACGTTCCATTGATATTGTAAGGAATAAATTTCGCTGTTTCGGTTATCTCATTTTTAACAATGGTAATATCCCCTCCCTTTTGCGCCGAATTTATATTACTATTGTCTGGCTTCCCATTGAAAAAATAAAAAGCCATGATTACAGCAATCAATGCTCCAAAACCTATCAATATTTTATTGTTCTTTTTTTTCGCCTGAGCTCTATTTTTATTTATAGCTTGTTTTTTTGTATCTCCCATTTCATACTCTCCTTTTATCGTTTTTATTTATTTTACAAAGCGAGTATGAAGAAAATATGAAGATTCTATTCTATCTTTTTAAGTACACTTAAGAAGTAAAAAAGACCAATCTAGGAAGATCGGTCTTTTTTACTGTTAGGCAATTAAGTTAAGAAACTTTCTTAAAACAAGGATGCAACAGATTCGAAAATCTTAATAAATATATTACGCAATCTCGCAAAAACTCCAACACTTTTATTTGTCGTTTCCAAATCAATTATAGCTTGATTCTCTTCCGTATTGATTTCCTCTGTACGTAAAATAATTTGAACGCTTTCTGGAGTAGGGTTATTGGAAGATGTAAACGATACAAGGCTCGCTTCCGCGTCCATATTCAGCAAATTATTTTCTTTTTCATATTTGTCGATTTTGTCGTCAATTGTTTTCTTTATTGTATTATTGGCATTTTTTATAGTTGATGTAGACCCGATACCTTGAATACTTTTCCCCAAAACATTGATCATTCCATTTAATGCGTTCCTGGTACCATCATCCAGATTGCCGCTGCTTGCTTTTAACGCGGCTTCAAAAGCGGAAAGAAATGCTTTTGAGCTGGACAATGCAGTCTTTATTCGCCTTGTTAATTCTTCCGTATCTTTCAGCGCACCAACTGCTCCGTCTTTATACTGATTCATCGTATTGTTCAGAACGTAGATATCATCGATTGTATTTTGTCCTAACTCCAGCAGGCTTTGTATAGAGGCGTTTGCTTTATTCGCGTATTTTAACATGTGCTTTGTGGTATTGCCGCTATCATCTAGCAAATCAAAATAGGACTCCACCAAGTCGACCGTGTCACTGGCATGACTGAGATATTGTTTCGACTGAGTACAAACCGATCCAAGCCCGCTGATCAGCGTATTCGATGAGTCGATCATATTTTTTAAACTGGGGAATAGTGCTGCAAACAAAGCAGCGTTTGAATCTCCCGTACCCGCCAAATACTCTAATGTTGATTGCAGACTACCCAGCTTCGTGCTCATTGTTGTAAAACTGCTGCTCATGGAACTCAAAATTGACTGAAGCTGCGTTAAAGTAGTACTTGCACTGCTGATATCAGAATTAATGTTATTAATTACATCTTCCCTGTCATCTGATTTTTCATCAAAATCTTTAAGTATCTGCTGCAAATCTTCAACATCGTCATAAATTTTATCAAGTGAACTGTCAAGATTGTCAAGATCCGATTTAGCCTTGACCAAATTTTTTACCATAGCATTAATATTATTACTCACATCCCCCACCATCTTCTGTGCATTTTGAAGATGCGGTAAGAGTGTCTCTGTCTGCTCCGCAACTGCAGTGATATCGGACAGGCTTCTGTCTGCATTGTCAAACAGGCCGTTTTTTGCAGAACTCATTGTTCCCCGTGCGCGATCTAATAAAGACATACCGGACTGTACCTGCTTGAGTCCCCCTGCCATATTTTCTATGGTACCCAAAAGCACGTTCATACTAGCATTAATCGAGTCCAAAGAATCCTTTACCGTATCTTTCGCATCTTTTACGTCTTTAATGCCCTTGAACTGATCCAACGTAGCAGGGACCATCATCATAACGACGCCCATCGATTTAAAGTCTTTTGTTCCGATACGAATCGTATATGTTTTCTCTTCACCCGGGAGTCCTGCAAACAATACCACCTTATAATCTCCGACGGACTGGAGTTGGGCACCTGGAGCTTCAACGCTCAGATTGTCTTTCATACTGACTGCGGTTCCGACCTGTAAAAGCATATTGTTTTTATAATAATTTGAACTATTTTTGTTAGGAATCGCTTTTACATTAATTTCAACTAGTCCTGATGCTCCAGCCAGCTTTTTGGCGTCGTATGGTACTCCGTTTAATTTATAGGAAACATCAAAATTCCATGGAAGAGTTACCGTTTTGTTTTTCGGCGTACATTCAAAATAAAAGCGCCCTGTTTCTTCTCCAAGATTCCAATTAACGGAGTTGCCAGTAACAGTTGGTACCGCATCATTTGTCATGTTTACGACTTTACTGTAGGACCCATAATCGGTAAAACTGCCGTTTCCATTTAAGCTATAGCCTTTTACAATATTTACTTGACTAATTTTACCGTAATAATCCAAATTAGCATACACTGCTTCGTCCGCGGACGCTACCGGAGGGCCGGCATAGGCGAAAGATGATAAGACGGGCATCAGTATTGCCGCTGCAAGGATCCCCGAAAAAATTCTATGTATTAATTTCATAAAATCACCCTTCTTGACCTTATCCATTCTTCAAAGCGGTCTCTCTGAACGAATGCAATTGTTTTATTATCCGCTTTTGCCGCAGTCGGCTTTTTGTGATTTGATTGTCAAACAAGTGGAGTAAAGCGGGAAGTAAAATAATAACCAGCGCCATACTAAAAAGCGCTCCTCTTCCGATCAAATGCCCAATATCTCCAATGGCAGTAATAGAAGAGGTAAAGTGCAAAATATATCCCACGCTTGCAAGGATCATGCCCGAAGTTAAAACGGGCGGTGCGGTGGTTTTTACAGCGTCAATCAACGCTCCGGTTCTATCTGTCCCGCCTTTACGGCAGTTTAAGTAATTATTCGTCATCAGGATGGAATAATCCACGGTTGCACCAAGCTGAATACAGCTTACGATGATGTAGCCCATAAACACCATCTTTTCTCCCACAAGATAAGGAAAAGCCATATTGATAAAGATGGCGACTTCAATTGGGATAATAACAAGAACCGGTATAAAAATAGATTTGAATACGATCATTACTACAAACGCAACGCCCAGCAAAGACAACAGATCGACAAAGTCATAGTCTTTTGTAATGGTTGTTTTAATATCCTGCGTACACGGCGTAACGCCTACTACATAAGAATGATTCGGATAATATTGTTTTACAATGGACTGAATCTGATCAGAGCACTCGAAGGCTAAACTGCTCTCACTCTTTGTTTTTATGTATACCAATATTCTGGAATAGTCTTTCGTGTGTAGTCGACTTAAAATACTGTCCGGTAAAATACTTTCCGGAATACCCTGAGGTAATGTATTTGCGAGGGAAGTAACACTTTTAACAAAACTCAGGTCGCTGATTGTATCGGATAGTTGTTTTTCTTTTACCATTGAAGTGTTTGGCACTAACAGCAAAAGCAAGTTGCTTCGTCCAAACTGCGCATTGATTGCCTGCTCATCTTCGTAAACCTTTGTTCCTTCGCTGGCGCCTACTGAATCGTTTCCGTAAAGAAAATCATTCAAACCTTTTCCAACGTAAGACGGTATCGTAAGGATTAGCACTAAAATGATGACGACAAAACGACTTTTATATACCATTTCGCCGAATTTTTGAAACGAAGGTACAAAAGACCTGTGCGCCGTTTTTTCTATTAAGCCAGACCACTTCATAATAAGCGACGGCATAAGAAAAAGGACAGTAATAAGACTGACAAAAATTCCTTTAGCCAGAACGATCCCCATGTCAAATCCTATTGAAAACTTCATAAGAGTTAACGCAACAAAACCGATAATGGTAGCCACTCCGCATGCCAAAATTGAGTCTGCAGAATGGCGAATAGCGTTTGCTATCGCTTTTTTAGGTTCTACTCCCGCTTCTTTTTCGCTTGTAAACGAATGAATCAAAAAAATGGAGTAATCCATTGCAACGGCCAATTGTAATATTGCGGACACACTGGAAGTTAAAAAGGATATTTCGCCCAGAAAAATATTTGTGCCATTATTGATCATAATAGCAATGCCCATTACAAGTAGAAACAAAACCGGCTCAAACCAGGAAGTGGTCGTATGGCACAAAATAATGATAATCATAACCACTCCGATAATCGTAGCGTTGGTTATTTCCTTATTAAGGCTTTCATTTAGCGATTTATTTTGCACGGCCGAGCCGATAAAGTGCCCTTTATTCCCGGTTATTGTCTTCATTTCACTGATTGCCTTTGATGTAATTGGGCTTGAATCCTCTTCTTTGAAGACAATATCCATAACGGCATGCCCGTTTTTAAAATAATCTTCAATGTCTTTTGCTTTGATAAACTCGTTTGACTGATAAATTTCCGTTTTCGTATCCGCCCATAGAACTAAATCAACGCCGTCAACCGCAGCAAGTTTGTCTTTATACGCTTTTGCTTCGTATAAAGATACATTGTCAAGCATTACCCGTGCCGTTCCCGGATAGCCAAATTCCTTTTTCATAATATCAATGCCCTGTTTTGACAAAACGGTATTTGGCAGATATTTCGTTAAATCGTAATTGATTTTGACAAAGTGGTTGCAAAAAAGACTTAGCAAAAAAACAATACCAAAGAAAACCTGAATGCGTCTTTGTTTATTGACGATAAAATCCACGACGCTGTGCGAATGTTTATTTGGTTTAATATGTAATTTCATTGCTTTGCTCTCCTTATCAGAGATCTCCCAGGCCACCCGTCAAAACTGACGGGAAGAGAGCCTTTTAGATGCTACGGTTTGACATTAATCCAAATTTAAAGTTTTATTTACGATGTCAGGAAGCAATGATTCGAGTAATAGAACGATAAAGCTCCGGCTTAATTCGGTCAATCGGATAAGGTATTCCTAAGACTATAGAGTTATAGCAGACTGCTCCAACCATTGAAACGATAATAAACAGACGCTGTCTCGCTATTTCGCTGTCTCCTCCGTTTGTTATAAACTTCTGTATAAACGTTTGCTTTGCACCATCCATTTCCTCGTAGGTAAGAGCTTTTTCATAAAGATCCCAAGATAAATTTTTATAAATCAACGCAAGCAGTTTTTTATCACTTTTGAAATATTCCACCAGATGATCAACAAAAACAATGACGTTATCTAAAAAATTCATTTCCTGTTTTTGCTGCTTATCTGCCACCGCTTTCATCGCGTTGTTAATGACATCCGTACTTTTTCGTAAAATTACTTTGTCTACAAGATCATATTTATCCTTGCAGTACAGATAGAAAGTTCCTTTTGCAACGCCTGCGTTTTTTACAATGTCATCTATCCTGGTATTATGCACACCGATCGATGTGAACAATTCATAAGCGGCATCACGTAATTTAGCCATTTTCAAACTTTTGTTATCCGTTATTTTTGCTTTTTTTACCGTCTCCACATCCCTATAAATTTACATATCAAAAAATGACTTTTAGTCAGTAATTGAATTATAGTGCGATGATTTTGCGTTGTCAATTAAAAACCCGACAAAAAATAGCTTGAATAAAAAATAAATTTGTTTAATATATGACGAATTTATAAAGGTTCATTTTCATATATTGGGTTAAATTATTATATTGACATATCGGAAACAACAAAATATAATCAACTTAAAGATAAACCATTGAGCAAGAGAAGTACGAAAAATCGGGTGTATCCAGAGAGCCTGCATGTTGGTGAGATTGCGGCAGCATAGATTTTTCCGAATGGGCTTGCGAGGGCGACTTGAAACTGCAATGCGGGAGTAGACGTCGACGGGAACCCTGTCCGTTATCAGTGGGGTGCATATGATGGTATGCAAAAAGAGTGGGCGATTTTTAATCGTCAATTTGGGTGGTATCGCAGAAGTTTTTTAAAGCTTTTGTCCCTGTTTGGGGACAAAAGCTTTTTTTATTTTTTGTAACTTCCAAACACTCTGAAAATGAAAGAAAGGAGTTTTCATCCCATCAATTGATGAAAAACTGTGGTTTTTATGATAAGTCCGAACTGTGAAAAAATTGTTGAGCTTGCAAAAACCTACAACACAATACCGATTTGCAGGGAAATCTACGCAGACGTGATCACACCGATCACATTGCTCCGCAAATTATCTCAGATAAGTGATCGGTATTACCTTTTAGAAAGTGTTGAAGGCGGAGAAAAATGGGCGAGATACTCCTTTTTAGGTTTTGATCCTGTTCTTCGTGTAACATGCCAAAACAAAACTGTCATAATTGAAAGCAATGAAGAAAAAGTGATAAACACATCAAAACCTCTTGATGTGTTAAGAGAGATATTATCAAACTACCGCTCACCAAAACTTCCCGATCTTCCACCTTTTACCGGAGGATTTGTCGGATATTTCGCGTATTCCATGATCGGATATGCTGAGCCTACGCTCAACATCAAAACAGACGGGTCTAATGATTTTGACCTGATGCTTTTTGATAAAGTCATTGTCTATGACCACTTAAAGCAGAAAATCTGCGTCGTCGTAAATATGCACACAGATCGTGTTATGGAAAACTACGGAAAAGCGGTATCGGAGATTGATAAGATTGTTCGGTTGATTACCGATACACAAACTCTCCCGAAATTAAGCGCGGATAAAAAGGCGGATTTTTCTTGCAATGTTTCTAAAGAGACCTATTGCGCAATGGTGGAAAAAACAAAGGAATATATCGTTGACGGCGATATCTTCCAGGCAGTTATTTCCCGCCGGTTTGAAAGTCCCTATCAAAGCAGCCTATTAAACGCTTATCGAGTGTTACGTACAACCAACCCATCCCCATACATGGTCTTTATGCAGATGGATGATCTTGAAATCATGTGTTCTTCCCCCGAAACTCTGGTTCGATTAAAGGATGGAAGACTCTCCACATTTCCGGTCGCCGGGTCAAGACCGAGAGGGATAACCGACGAAGAAGATATCGCCCTTGAGAGGGAACTTCTTTCAGATGAAAAAGAATTATCTGAACACAATATGCTGGTGGATCTTGCAAGAAACGATCTCGGCAAAATTTCGGAGTTCTCTTCCGTAAAAGTAATGGATTATATGATGATCCATCGGTATTCCAAAATCATGCATATTGCCTCACACGTTGAAAGCGATATCCGCCGCGACCGCGATGCGCTGGATGCGATCGAATCCATTCTCCCTGCCGGTACCTTATCAGGCGCTCCAAAAATCAGGGCGTGCGAAATTATTGAAGAGCTCGAAAAAGAACCGCGCGGTATATATGGCGGAGCAATCGGTTATCTGAACTTTACAGGAAACCTTGATACCTGCATTGCCATTCGTATGGCCGTTAAGAAAAATGGAAAGGTAACCGTTCAGGCGGGCGGCGGCATTGTTGCGGATAGTATTCCTGAAAAGGAGTATGAGGAAGCGGGCAACAAGGCAAAAGCAGTAATCAATGCCATTTTAAGCGCAAATGAGGTAGATGACTGATGATTTTAATGGTTGATAACTACGACAGTTTTACTTATAACCTTTATCAACTTGCCGGTGCAATAAATCCGGATATTCGGGTAATCCGCAACGACGAAATGACAATTGATGATATTCGAAAGTTGAATCCTTCGCACATCGTTTTATCCCCCGGCCCTGGTTATCCGAAGGACGCAGGAATATGCGAGGATGTGGTTCGGAATCTGAAAGGGGAATATCCGATTCTGGGAATTTGCCTTGGACACCAGGCAATTTGTGAAGCCTTTGGTTCCGAGATTACACACGCAAAAAAGCTAATGCACGGAAAAAAGAGCACGATAAAGATTAAAAGTAGCTGCCCTCTTTTTAAGGGTCTTCCGGAAAAAATAGATGCAGCACGGTACCATTCTCTGATTGCAAAGCGAGATACTGTACCTGCAGAGCTCCAAGTGATTGCTGAAGATGAGATGGGCGAAGTGATGGCGGTAAAACATAAACTCTATGATGTTTATGGGCTGCAGTTTCATCCGGAATCTGTTTTAACACCGGACGGGGAAATCATAATAAAAAATTTCTTGAGTTTGGAGAGTAGCAATCATGATTAAAGAAGCAATTAAAACCGTTATAGAAAAAAAAGATTTACCTTTTGATACGGCGAAACAGGCAATGAATGAAATCATGCAGGGGCAGGCAACAAATGCACAGATCGCAGCCTTTTTAACGGCTCTTAGAATGAAAGGCGAAACGATTGACGAGATTACTGCCTGTGCGACAGTGATGCGCGACCGGTGCACAAAGCTTGTTACTGAGGGCGATGTGCTTGAAATCGTTGGAACCGGAGGAGACGAGGCATACACGTTTAATATTTCCACTGTATCCGCTTTCGTCATTTCGGCAGCAGGTGTACCAGTTGCAAAACATGGAAACCGGAGTGTTTCCAGCAAATGCGGTGCGGCTGACTTTTTAGAGTCGCTTGGCGCAAAGCTTGATTTATCAGCCGAACAAAGCGGTATCATCTTAAAAGAAACCGGTATGTGCTTCATGTTTGCACCGGTTTACCATTCATCCATGAAATACGCGTCTCCCGTCAGAAAAGAAATGGGTGCAAGAACCATCTTTAATATTTTAGGTCCAATGGCAAATCCCGCGGGCGCATCTATAGAACTTCTTGGCGTATATGATAAAGATCTTGTCGAGCCGTTGGCAAAGGTACTGAAAAACCTCGGGGTAAAACGCGCCATGGTCGTTTACGGCAACGACGGTTTGGATGAAATTTCTCTAAGCGATACAACTACGGTTTGTGACAT
>JANZZB010000256.1 GCA_026419635.1 Clostridiales bacterium
GTGATTTGCTAAACCCGAGTACTGCGTGCTTTGAAGCAGCGTATGCGGCTTGATTAACATATCCTTTATGACCTACAACGGACGAAATATTTATTATTACTGCATGGTCGGACTTGCGAAGGTATGGCAGCACTTTCTGACAAAGGACAAAGGGAGCTTTGACATTGACGTTAAATATTTCTTCAAAATCTTTCTGCGTGGTTTCCTCAAACGACTTGTTGAGAGCCAATCCTGCATTGTTTATCAGAATATCGATTTGTCCGAAATGATTTGCGGTTTTTTCTATACAATTTTCAAGAAAATCCGGTTCTGTAAGATCTCCAGGCAAAATCAAGACTTCCGCTCCGCACTCATTGACAATGTCAGCGGTTTTTGTCAGCTTTTCTATATTATTTCCTCCGCATAATGCGATTTTTGTGCCTTCTTTAGCTAAAGCCTGCACCGTAGCTCTTCCAATTCCTCCTCCGGCACCGGTTACGACGACTACCTTGCCTTTAAGTGACGCTTTCATAATTTATTTACCTTTCTTTTTATAAAAATGTTTGCTCGGTACGGGAAATTATATCATTTTGAGAAGCGGTCGATAAAAGATTGAAGAAGGTAGAATATCCGGCAACTCGAACGATAAGATCCTTATGCTTTTCGGGGTGCTTTTGCGCGTCGATCAGCGTTTCTTTCGAAACCACATTGTATTGAACATGGAATCCTTTCAACTTGTCAAAAAATGTTCGGATGAGAATACTCAGCTTCAGGCAGTCTTCTTTTTGGGACAGGATATGGGGAGAGATCTTCTGATTTAGCAGTACTCCGCCCATGATTTCGACTGTTTTCAGCTTTGAAACCGATTTGAATACACTGGTAGGTCCATTGGTGTCACAGGCGTGTTGCGGTGAACAACCTTCGGCCAAAGGCTCGCCGGAACGCCTGCCATCGGGAGTTGCCGGTGTTGACGCTCCTTGAGCAACATTGGCAGCGACAGAGGATGTTCCGGGACAGTAATGTCCGCCGATCACACCTCGGTTATAGCGCTGTCTCTTATACACATCTCCGAG
>JANZZB010000257.1 GCA_026419635.1 Clostridiales bacterium
CAGGTTACAGTAGAGAGAATCCAGGATGCCACATTCAGGCGAATCCCGTTTCAGAAGAAAATCGGCGCAGGGCTTACAGTGAGCGAGTTTCACGATAAAGTTAAGGAAGGCGTGCTGCGGCACGTCGGCTTAACGGAGTCGATGCATATGATCGCTTCAAGTATGGGATGGAAGCTGGATAGTACGGAGGACGCAATCACTCCGATCATTGCTGAAAAGCAGATAAAAACCGGAACTATGGTCATCGAACCCGGAAAAGTGTTAGGCGTACAGCAGATAGGCCAAGGACTTATGAATGGGAAAGAAGTCGTATCATTGATATTCCGCGCTTCTATCGGCGAACAGAACGTGAGGGATAGAATAATAATTGATGGTACGCCCACTATCGACTCAATTGTTAAAGACGGTATAAACGGCGACGTGGGAACATGCGCTATTCTTGTCAATGCGATACCCGCAGTAGTAGACGCCCCTCCCGGGCTGCGGACCATGGTAGATGTTTTCCCGCCGCATTACTTCCGGTAAACGCGAGGGGCAACTTCATTTGTTAAGGTAACGGGAGACGGTTTTCCGCGAATCTCGAGGTACTGTTTTGAAATAAAATTTTAAAAGCAAAACCCGGAGCCAAAAATATTGGCTCCGGGTTTTGCATATGGAATCCTTCGTACTTGTATCTAGTAAGATTGCCATCACATGCCATAGTAATATTGCAATCTGCTAGTGGTTAAGTCCAAGTTCTATAACCGTCGGCATACATCGTGGCAATAAATTTGTTATTTCATCTTCTGCACCTATAGAGATATGAATACAAATTTCAGAGAATTATGCCACATAAAATACTAGCAAATGACACACTACCGGAACGGTAAACCTGACCGTTCCAAAGATGATCAAACTATTCGACTTTAAGGTGAGGGGAGTTGAATCCGATCCGGTTTTTTTCTCGCCGGTTGCACCCCAGGCTGCGTTATCCTCCTTGCTTTACGACAGTAAAGCTGCGTCGTCTGCCTTACCTGGAG
>JANZZB010000258.1 GCA_026419635.1 Clostridiales bacterium
CGTAATATCCATGCATTGGTGCACATGACCGTCTTCAATTGATGTGTAATCAATCGAACCATGATTATGATGGGGTACAAATCCTGTTACGAAATCATCTTTATTAACCATTTATTTTTTTATCCACTCCCAAAAATGTAATATATAAACAATATATGCTTCTCAAAATTCTTTTGGGATTTTGCTTTAAATAATAAATATTAAACAGGGTAGCATCATGGTTTAGACATGTAAAAACGCAATTTCATTGAATGTAACATATGATAATACTGGCATCTGCAAAGCATAAAATTCAAATCAAATTAATCGGAGGAATGAAAGTGCAGAAATACGATAAAACAAACGAAGGACAGGGCAACAGCGGTATGATGAATCCCTCATATACTATGCCCGGCATGGAGCAATACCAATATTTTCAGCCACCTATGATGGAAAAAATGATGGCTTACCAAGCGGTATATCCGGATGTTTTCTATAAAGTCCAGCCGTTTGTTATGATGGCTTGCGATCAAATGGATACATATGGTTCCATGCCTTCACAAGATATGATCGAGCAAATGGCAGACGTTATCTATGAAGATGTCCGCCGTATGTATCCGGACCTTAATGAATATGTAGGTGAATACGAAAGGAACGTCAACAGCAGTTCACCCGACTTAGAAGTCGTAAATCATGTACCCCGCAGCCCCGGTATGTTCGGCCGCCCTTTTAGGCAAAGAGGATTATTCAGAGATTTGATCGGCATTTTGCTGCTTTCCGAATTATTTCGCAGAAGAAGAAGACATTATTAAAAAACGCAACAAAAAAAGTCATCTTTATGATGACTTTTTTGAGGCTGTCGATAAGTCGACAGCCTTCGAGAGGGAATCCGATTCCCCCTCGATACTTCCCCAGGTGCGGACGAACCCTTCGGTTTTGTCCAGTGTGTCCTTTGGCGGCGCATGTCCGCCTGCGGACCAATCTTACATTAAAGGGGTTTAGA
>JANZZB010000259.1 GCA_026419635.1 Clostridiales bacterium
GATTTGATTTCCTGGAAGCCGAAGCTCGGGTTCAGCACTACACTTTCTATTGCTCTTATTTCCGACTTGATTTCCTGCAAGCCAAAGCTAGGGCTAAAGATTGCGCTTTCTATTGCTGCTATTTCCGATTTGATTTCCTGGAAGCCGAAGCTCGGGTTCAGCACTACACTTTCTATTGCTCTTATTTCCGACTTGATTTCCTGTAACCCAAAACTCGGGCTAAAGATTGCGCTTTCTATTGCTGCTATTTCCGATTTGATTTCCTGGAAGCCAAAGCTCGGGTTCAGTACTACACTTTCTATTGCTCTTATTTCCGACTTGATTTCCTGTAACCCAAAACTCGGGCTAAAGATTGCGCTTTCTATTGCTGCTATTTCCGATTTGATTTCCTGGAAGCCAAAGCTCGGGTTCAGTACTACACTTTCTATTGCTCTTATTTCCGACTTGATTTCCTGTAAGCCAAAACTCGGGCTAAAGATTGCGCTTTCTATTGCTGCTATTTCCGATTTGATTTCCTGGAAGCCGAAGCTCGGGTTCAGCACTACACTTTCTATTGCTCTTATTTCTGACTTGATTTCCTGCAAGCCAAAGCTAGGGCTAAAGATTGCGCTTTCTATTGCTGCTATTTCCGATTTGATTTCCTGGAAGCCGAAGCTCGGGTTCAGCACTACACTTTCTATTGCTCTTATTTCCGACTTGATTTCCTGCAAGCCAAAGCTCGGGCTAAAGATTGCGCTTTCTATTGCTGATATTTCCGATTTGATTTCCTTGAAGCCGAAGCTCGGGTTCAGCACTACACTTTCTATTGCTCTTATTTCTGACTTGATTTCCTGCAAGCCAAAGCTAGGGCTAAAGATTGCGCTTTCTATTGCTGCTATTTCCGATTTGATTTCCTGGAAGCCGAA
>JANZZB010000260.1 GCA_026419635.1 Clostridiales bacterium
GTGCACAGCCATTTGGTCACCGTCAAAGTCCGCATTGTATGCCGTACATACAAGTGGATGTAAGCGAATCGCACGACCTTCTACAAGCGTCGGCTCAAACGCCTGAATACCAAGGCGGTGAAGCGTTGGTGCGCGGTTTAATAGCACCGGATGCTCTTTAATGACAGATTCTAAAACATCCCAAACTTCTGGATGAACGCGCTCAATTTTTCGTTTTGCACTTTTAATATTATGTGCTAAGCCGCGTTCTACTAATTCTTTCATAACGAACGGCTTAAACAACTCAAGCGCCATTTCTTTTGGTAAGCCGCATTGATACATTTTCAAATTTGGACCGACAACGATAACAGAACGACCAGAATAGTCAACGCGCTTACCGAGCAAGTTTTGACGGAAACGACCTTGTTTTCCTTTTAACATATGGGAAAGCGACTTCAGTGGACGATTTCCTGGTCCTGTAACAGGACGACCACGACGACCGTTATCAATTAACGCATCGACAGCTTCTTGAAGCATCCGCTTTTCATTTTGCACAATAATGTTCGGTGCCCCAAGGTCTAATAGGCGTTTTAAACGGTTGTTCCGGTTAATGACGCGACGATATAAATCGTTTAAGTCAGATGTCGCAAAACGCCCACCGTCTAACTGTACCATCGGACGCAACTCTGGCGGAATAACAGGTAGTACATCCAAAACCATCCAAGACGGGTCGTTACCAGAGTTACGGAATGCTTCAAGAACTTCAAGACGCTTAATTGTACGAGCACGACGTTGGCCTTGTGCTGTTTTCAATTCCTCTTTTAACGTTTCTACTTCTTTTTCAAGGTCTATGTCTTGTAGTAATTTTTTAAT
>JANZZB010000261.1 GCA_026419635.1 Clostridiales bacterium
GCTTGAGGGAGTGCCGAGGGAGGTCTTTAAGAAGGTAACATTATTGAAAAAGCTTGGGCTTGATGTGCCTCAAATGATGCAATTAGCACATGATTTAAGAAAAGAAGGGTTAGACATTAATGAAGATATTTTAACTATTGAAGAGATGGTGGATGCCTTATGCCAATTAAAATAGAAAATTTAACTTATGTCTATATGCCTAATACGCCCTTTGAAAAAAAGGCATTAGACGATATAAATTTAGAGATTGAGGATGGGGAATTTATTGGGTTAATAGGACATACAGGTTCAGGTAAATCAACTTTAATTCAGCAGTTAAATGGACTATTAAAGCCCACCTCAGGTAAGGTTTACATAGATGATATATCAATTACTGATAAAGGGATAAGTTTAAAAAATGTAAGGCAAAAGGTTGGTATAGTATTTCAATACCCTGAGCATCAGCTGTTTGAGGAAACAATTTATAAAGACATTGCCTTTGGTCCAACTAATTTGGGGTTAAGTCATGAGGAGATAGAAAAAAGAGTAAAAAGGGCAATGGATTTTGTTGGACTTGATTTTGAAACTTATAAAGATAGATCACCCTTTGAATTAAGTGGAGGGCAGAAAAGGCGTGTCGCAATTGCAGGTGTTTTGGCGATGGAACCTAAGGTCCTAATCTTAGATGAGCCGACCGCAGGACTTGATCCAAAGGGTAGGGATGAAGTATTAAAACAAATAAAAAGAATGCATAAAGAATACAAGATGACTATAATTATGGTATCCCACAGCATGGATGAGGTAGCACAACTTGCAGATAGGTTAATAGTTCTAGACAAAGGTAAAATAG
>JANZZB010000262.1:0-419 GCA_026419635.1 Clostridiales bacterium
GTGTAACCAAGGCCGCTGAGTTGGTCGGGCAAATTGCCAAGGCTTCAAACGAACAGGCAACTGGTATCACACAGATAAACCGGGGTATAACACAAGTATCCCAGGTTACTCAGATCAATTCAGCTACATCTGAAGAAAGTGCTGCAGCGAGCGAACAGTTATCCAGTCAGGCTGATTCACTTAAAGATATGGTAGGAAAATTCAAACTTAAGAAGGCAAATAGTATTGAATATCAAAACTCTAATGCATTTGAGTTGGATAATGCTTCAGATATAAAAAAATCAAAGTCAGAAATAACGAATCTAAATAGAAACAAATCTGGAGATTTCGGTGTTAAAGCAAAAATTATATTAAGCGAAAATGAGTTTGATAAATATTAGGATTGCATTAACAAAAAGTTAATAAAACAGGCCTTGTAC
>JANZZB010000262.1:429-777 GCA_026419635.1 Clostridiales bacterium
ATTAATAATTTTCCAAGAATAAAGATTGATATATTGTTGATATTTGAGTTTTTCCTTGTTTTGTTTGAAACGTTTATTCAAGTTTGATAAAATATAGATAATCACCTGTAAAGCTTTATAAAACTAAATTTACATTTGATTATATATATGTTTATTATAAAGATATAATTTAATTTTTCAGGGGGAATAATTATGTGCAGGTCAAAAAGAAAGAATCTTAATTTCCTATTGTCAATGGCCTTTGCTTTATCACTGGTCATTGGAACAGTTTTTTTACAAAACGTTGTGAACGTCTATGCGGCAGGTTCCTACAGAATCTCAGGCTACGTCCAACCGGATTTTTCAGGA
>JANZZB010000263.1 GCA_026419635.1 Clostridiales bacterium
GTTATGGGCAATGCAATGACCGGAACGGCGCTTGGAATCAAAACATTCAGAGAGAGTTTCAGCGGGCAAAAAAGCAAAATGGAAGCTCTTCTTAATATTGGGGTAAATCCTTCGAAAATTCTTCTTCCGTTTGTGAATCAAGCGCTTGAAACGGCTTTAGTTCCAACGCTGAACTCGATGCTCGGCATGGGGATTGTTGCGCTGCCCGGAATGATGACCGGTCAAATACTGTCCGGAACGCTGCCTAAAACGGCGATTCTTTACCAGATTGCGATTATGATTGCCATTTGCACAGCCGTTTGTCTTTCGGTATTTGGATCGTTATACCTCGGATACAAGACGTTATATAATAAGAAAAAACAAATTCTATTGTAATGAGGGAATTGGATTCCCTCTCGAATGGCTGTCGAGTTTTTCGACAGCCTCTTTTTATATTAAAATCGAATCGATCAGCTGTAATTGACTTCGCCCTATCATTAACCATCTGTAAACTTTGGTCATAGAATAAATATGTTTCATTCTATTAGAAGGGTTGTCTTTTGAGTATGATACCCAAAATAATCAATTACTGCTGGTTTGGGAAACAACCAATGCCAGAACTTGCGATAAAATGCTTAAACAGCTGGGATATGTACCTGCCTGATTATAAAAAAGTCTTATGGAATGAAGATTCATTTGACGTAGATTCGGTTCAATTTACAAAGGAAGCGTATCAATGTAAAAAATATGCGTTTGTAAGTGATTATGTACGCCTCTATGC
>JANZZB010000264.1 GCA_026419635.1 Clostridiales bacterium
ATTGCATATAGGGCTCTGCAGGTAAGGGATAGTTTAATATCTAAAAACAACAAAGAGCCTACTGTTTCAGAAATAGCTAAGGAGCTAAATATCCCTAGAGAAGAAGTTGTATTTGCACTAGATGCAATACAAGACCCCATTTCACTATTTGAACCTATATATCATGATGGTGGGGATGCAATATATGTTATGGACCAAATCAGTGACAATAAAAATACAGATGATAGTTGGATAGAGAATATTTCAATAAAGCAAGCATTACAAAAACTATCAAGCAGAGAAAAATTAATTTTAACCCTTAGATTTTTTGAGGGAAAAACACAAATGGAAGTGGCAGAGGAAATTGGAATATCACAGGCACAGGTTTCAAGGCTAGAAAAGTCTGCACTATCTCATATGAGAAAATACATATAGGGGCTGTTTAAACAGCCCCTATTCTAGTAGCATTCAAAAGGACATGCTATGCATTTTTTTTTATTTTGTTGAATATAATTTTTACGAGGTGATGGTTATGAGAAATGAAGATAAATATATTCCACTTTCACAACTTAGACAGATGGAGGTAATAGATATTTCAAGTGGTAAAAGATTAGGATTTATAAGCGATATTATATTTGATGATGATT
Organism: Clostridiales bacterium; assembly: GCA_026419635.1. Lineage (GTDB taxonomy): Bacteria > Bacillota > Clostridia > Oscillospirales > Butyricicoccaceae > UBA6114. The sequence goes on from JANZZB010000264.1 coordinate 627, forward strand.
TTACAAGGATAGAAAGTATAGTTTTGCCTTCAGAAGGTGGATTTTTTACTTTGTTTAAAAAAAGAGAAGATATAGTTGTTCCATGGGAAAACATAAAAACATTGGGTATAGATGTAATACTTATAGAC
>JANZZB010000265.1:0-279 GCA_026419635.1 Clostridiales bacterium
TAGATTGACTATTTCAGATAATATTACATTATATTTACGCAGCTTATGAGTCGTGAACAATCGGACATGCCTTAATCTTTGGATATTATTAATATAATGTCCACTGAACAAATGCGATTTTCGAATCGCATTTGTCCATAGACGAAAAAAACACAGGTCAGCCAAACGATTGATGGCTGACCTGTTCTTTCGCAATTACGCAAATTGCTTAGTTTGCACGAAAAATGAATTTCTCCAGAATATACTTATTTTATTGGAACACAAATTTCACAATAATGG
>JANZZB010000265.1:289-729 GCA_026419635.1 Clostridiales bacterium
TTTCGGCTAGATACCTTTCAAGGACAGGTCTTGTTTCATCGAATTGATATCCATGCTTTAATAGTTCCGGAAAAATTTCCAGCCACGCTTTTTGAACCGCCTCCGCCGTATGACTGATCTTGAAAACAGCGTAGCTGCCCCCAGCAATATGTCCCACACGAACATTTCCGTTATGAATACAAAAATCATCTGAGACAACGATACAACTATCATAACGACAGTTTTCAGGTTTTGTTGTCTCAGGATGATCATGAGCAATTCCCAATATGATTGATTTATCATGAAGCAGATCATTAGACTTTGCCCAGTTTTTTAAGTCCTCCATTGTTTGAACATTACCGATTCCATAAGGTCCAACATGTCTTATATATGCAACTTTATACGCTGGAATGGTTTGGGTCTTCATCATCATGGCTTGATTTCCTTTCTTCGTAAAACTA
>JANZZB010000027.1 GCA_026419635.1 Clostridiales bacterium
GCTCTGGACGTGCCGGTGGCAATGTCCAGTCTGGTGCAGATACCTCTGATTCAGGCGACTATTAAGCCTGATCAAAAGGTCGGCATCTTGACTGCAAACGGCACTGCGCTTTCGACAGAGCTTTTATGCAACTGCGGCGTTACAAGAATCGATAACCTGGTGGTTAAGGGCGCTCAGGATACGAAAGAATTCTCGGCTGTTGTGGATAACCGCGGAAATTTCAACAACGCAGTTGCACGCGAAGAAATTGTTGGGCTAGCCAAAGACATGATGAGCGAAAACCCTGACATTGGCGCAATCCTGTTGGAGTGCAGCGATATGCCGCCGTATGCCGCATATATTCAGGAAGCGGTTCAGTCGCCCATATTTGACTTTATAACGTTGATCAAGTGGCTGCATAATGCAACTATGCAGAAACCCTATTCCGGGTGGATGTAAAAACCTGTTCACTGAAAGATATAGGGAAAAGTTAATATTTGCATGTAAGTGGTTAATTTATCTCTATCGAAACAAAGAATTGTACGATATACTAAACAAGCAATAGTCACTATACATAATCATCCAACAATTATTTACGATATTTTTGTGTATTATGCCGTTTTTTGTATTTGAGCTTAACAACAGAATCATTTGTTTGAAATGTAAAACGTCTTTAAACAGGATCAGAAGGCATCCAGCCTTTTGTAATAAAAAAAAGGGGGAGAACTTAAGATGAAAAAAATCCGTATCGTTTCTCTATTGCTGGCAATCACCATGCTTGTCACATTTGCAGGTTGCACATCTGGCTCCAAACCTAATTCATCAGACAACACAAGCGCATCATCTAACAGCAATGGCGATAAAACCTTAAAACTGGTTGTAGCAGCACCTATGACAGGTGACAGCGCAGACTGGGGCAAAATGATGTGGGACGGCGCATCGCTGGCAGTGAAAGAAATCAATGTCTCCGGCGGTGTTACCATGGGCGGCGAAAAATACACGTTTACCCTGGAAAAACAGGATGACAAGGGCGATGCCAAGGAAGGTGCGAATCTTGCCCAAAAACTCGTCACCGACAAGAGTATCTTCTCCATTCTCGGCTTCGCCAACTCATCCGTCGCCATGGCTGCGCAGCCGATTTACGAAGCCGCCAAGATGCCGGTCATTTCCGGCACGACTACTTCCCCGGCACTTACGCAGCAGGGCTGGAAATATTTCATGCGCGACTACCCGCACGACAACTTTTGGGGTCCGGAAATCGCAAACTACGCGCATGACCTCGGCTACAGGAAGTTCGCTGTCATTTATCCGACTTCCGACTCGGGCGTCGGCCTGAACAACGGCGTTGTCCAGCGTCTCAAAGAGCTCGGCGATACCGTTGTCGCCTCCGAAACCCTGATTTCACAGGTTGACAAGGATTTCAGCGCCCAGCTTACCAATATTAAAGCTTCCGGAGCAGACTGCCTGCTGCTTCTCCCCGACTACACAGAGTGTGGCCTGATTCTAAAACAGAAATATAACATGGGTCTTAAAATGCCTGTTGTAACACAAGCCGGCACGATCAACCCCACCACCTATGAGCTTGCGGGCAAGGACGCGATGGAGGGCGTATATGCCGTCGCCGTATGGAATGAAAACATCATCAGCTCCCGCCCCTCCGCGCAAAAGCTGCAGGACGCCTATATGAAAGAATACAACCGCAAACCCAGCGAATTCGAAATCTACTATTATGAGCTGCCGTATATTGTTAAAATGGCCCTCGATAAAGGCGCTACAAAGGAAACCCTGATAGACGTCGCAAAAACGGTTGTATGGCAAGACGCACCGTCCGGAATGCTTTCTTTTGATTCAAAGGGAGACGTCAAGGATTTTAAGTTCCTCCGTTGCATCATCAAGAACAATGCAGCAGTGCTGAACCCGGATTTCAACAAATAATATTCTCCCGCTTTAATGAATCTGGTGAGGTGTAATAAGTTGATTGACAGAAGCAAGCAAACAGAATATGGGGTTCTGGATGAACATCATGACAATCGCGTAGTTACCCTTGCCAAAGGACAGATATTTTCAGGATACTCTGTTGGCATTATTACCATTGAAGATATCTGGCATCCTTACCTTCCCGGCAATGTGCAGAACGCCTATTCTTACAAGTATCCTGTGCTGATGAAGACTGTTGACGGACTGAGTGCGTTTCAGCTTTTTGCAAATGACCGTTCCATCGTCGATGGTCTGATAAACGCTGCAAATTTTCTGGTAAAAAACGGCTGCCGTTCGATCATGGGCGCCTGCGGATTTTTCGGCAATTACCAGAAAGAGGTTGCCAACGCAGTTCAGGTACCCGTTGCATTGTCGGCAATGTGCCAGGTCCCCTGGGTCACTTCTCTTCTGAGAAAAGATCAGAAGATAGCCGTTATGAGCGCAAACGGAGAGTGCATTACACAAAGTTTGTTCGATGCATGCAGCATCACTGAGCCGGAACGTCTGATTGTAAAAAGCATGCGCTGGAGCAAGCACTTTTCCGGCATCGTGCAGGAAGACCGCGGCGATGCCTTTGAAAACGGAGAGGTCCGCAAGGAAGTCGTGCAGGCTGCCATCGGGATGGTCGAGGAGAATCCGGACATCGGAGCTTTTTTACTGGAATGCAGCGATATGCCGCCATATGCTGCTGATATTCAGCGTGAAGTCAGATTGCCGGTATTTGATTTCATTACAATGGCAAACTGGCTACATAATTCTACCCATCAAACGCCCCATCACGGCTGGATGTAGATCCTCGTAATTTTTCGGTTCCACTCCTAATAATGGCGGTGGGAGCAACGGTGTATAACGGTGCCCCACCGTCCTTATGATTTAATTGTATAGCGAAATACCCATCCAATTCGAAATCGGCTTAAGGCATTCTATCTCGGTTCTTGGCAAATAAGCTGCGGTTTCATTTAAGGAGGATAAAGATGAATTTTTTCTTACAGCAATTAGCTAACGGACTTGCCGCCGGTAGTATTTATGCTCTAATTGCGGTTGGATACAGCGTTATCTACGGCGCTCTTCAGATGGTCAACTTTGCTCATGGAAATATTTATATGTTTGGCACCTTTATGTTTATGGCGGTAACAACCGCAACCAAAAATATTTTTCTCGGTGTTCTTGTCGGCGTTGTCTGCAGCGGTGCTCTCGCAATGGCAGTTGAACGGTTTGCGTATCGTCCGGTCCGAAAAGCAAACTATCTCGTACCAATGATCAGTGCGTTTGGCGCTGCTCTGATTATCCAAAATATCTGCCAGCTTTTATTCAGCACACGCACTTTTCCGTTCCCTGCCTCTGTCCCGAATTTGTTTATTGATATAGGTTCCATTCGAATCTCTGTTTACCAGTTGGCAATTTTCGTGGTTGCGCTTATTATCATGTTGGTTATTACTTTCCTGCTTAAAAGGACCAGACTTGGCCAGGCTGTTAACTGCGTTTCTCAGAACAAGGTGTCCTCCGAGCTTATGGGCATCAACGTCAATAGCATTATTTCTCTCATCTACTGTGCCGGTGCTGTTGTCGGTGTTGTCGGCGGTATGTTCTTTGCCTTGTATTACAACAGCATCTTTATAGGCATGGGCTTTTTAGGTACGATGAAGGGTTGGATCGCGGCTGTTGTCGGCGGAATAGGAAATATCAAAGGTACATTTATCGCTGGAATCATTCTTGGCCTGGTGGAAGCATTCGGTTCCGCGTTCATATCTTCGGCTTACCGCGACGTCATCAGCTATGCTGTGGTAATCATTGTACTGATCTGGAAGCCGAATGGGCTGTTTGGTTCGCAGATCGCCGAGAAAGCATAGGTGAGAATGATGATAAAAAAGTACGTCGTTGAACACAAGAGCATGCTCTTATTAGCCGCATTGGTTCTATTGGTTGCTTTCCCGTTTGTTATATCAAATGCGTATTACCAGCGTATTTTTATTATGATCTTCCTGTATGCGGTTCTTGCTATGTCATTAAACTTGATCACCGGCGTTGCCGGACAGCTTGCTTTGGGTCATGGCGGATTTTACTGTGTCGGAGCCTACGCTTCGGCTTTGCTGATCAAGTCCTGTGGGATGCCCTTTACCGTAAGTCTCATCGGCGCGGCAATCATTTCTGCATTGTTTGGTCTGGCTCTAGGTATTCCGTGCCTGCGCCTAAGAGGTGACTACCTTACCCTTTGCAGCATAGGCTTCGCAGAAATCGTCCGTCTGGTTGCATTACACTGGGATAAACTCACCGGCGGTGCGCTTGGTGTAAAAAACATCCCCGCAGTCAATTTGTTCGGTTTTGTTTTCAAAAACAACATGCAGTACTACTTCCTGTTTCTCATCGTAATGGTCATTGTTTACATTTTTATTAATCGCATTATAAGTTCCCAGACCGGCCGCGCACTTATTTCTATCAGAGAGGACGAAATCGCCGCCAGCGCTATGGGTATCAATCTTACCTATTACAAGGTTCTGGCCTTTGTTGTGGCAGCCGTTCTTGCCGGTATTATGGGTGCATTCATGGCAGCCTACCTGACCTACTTAAATCCGCAGTCTTTCATTCTGGATGAATCATTTTTAATGCTCCAAATGATTATTTTAGGCGGTCTCGGCAGTAATTTCGGTGCTATAATCGGTGCCGCTATTCTGGTCTTCCTTCCGGAAGCATTCCGTTTCCTTACCGATTACCGTATGCTGATTAACGGTTTCTTAATGGTTGGACTGATGGCGTGGCGTCCGCAGGGTCTCTTTGGCGCTACTACAACTACAGAGGCTATTGTCAAAAAGCTTATTCCGCCTGAGCTCGTTAAAACCGCTGAATCCAGAGGTGTAGAAAATGAAAATTCTTGAAGTAATAAATGTTTCAAAGCATTTTGGCGGTTTAAAAGCCGTTGACAATGTGTCCTTAACCGTTAATTCGGGTGAAATCACGGGGATCATCGGCCCGAATGGTTCCGGAAAAACTACGTTTTTTAACACTGTTACCGCCATTTATCCGCTGACTTCCGGCGAGATCGTTTTTAACGGCAGATCATTTAAGAATATAAAACCCCACCAGGTTACAAATCTCGGCATCGCCCGTACTTTTCAGAATATCCGTGTATTTCCGGGCATGACTGTTTCAGAAAATGTTTTGATTGGCCGTCATTCAAGAATGCATACTTCTTTTTGGGGCACAGCGTTCGGAACGCCAAGAACGCGTACGATTGAGAAAGAAAACCGCGAAAAGGCAATTTCCTATCTGGAATTTGTAAATCTGTTCGACAAGAAAGATGAATACTGCACGAACCTTTCTTACGGTGAACAACGCCGTCTTGAAATCGCGCGCGCTCTTGCCTGTGAGCCAAAGCTGCTTCTTTTGGACGAACCAGCTGCCGGCATGAATCCGTACGATGAAAAACAGCTTATGAAGCTTATTGGTAAAATTCTGGATTCCGGAATAACCGTCATGATCATTGAACACAACATGAAGGTACTAATGGGTATTTCCCATCATGTCATATGTTTTGCTTCCGGCCAAAAGCTTGCCGACGGTACGCCCGAAGATGTTCAGCGAGATCCCGCTGTAATACAGGCGTATCTTGGCACGGGTGATGACGATTTTGAGGAGGAAGACGCATGAGTATGCTGAAAATATCCGGCCTTCATGTAGGGTATGGCAACATCGAAGTCCTGCATGGCCTCAACATTGAGGTAAATGAAGGGGAATTGGTTACAATTATTGGCCCAAACGGGGCCGGAAAATCCACTCTGTTAAAAACGATTTCGGGCCAGCTTGCCCCTATTTCCGGCACCATTGAGTTTGAAGGCAAGCCGATCCAAGGGATGCCTCCACATAAAATCGTTCAGATGGGTATATCCCAATGTCCCGAAGGCCGCAAGCTTTTTTCCCGCTCTACGGTTTCTGAAAACCTGCTTATCGGTGCGTATATCCGTAATAACAAAGCAGAAGCCAAGGTCGATTCAGAAAAATACATGGCTCGTTTCCCGGTATTGGGAGCGCGGCGAAATCAGCCCGCCGGAACCTTGTCCGGCGGCGAACAGCAGATGCTTGCCACAAGCCGCGCGATGATGTCGCATCCCAAAATCGTGCTCCTTGACGAGCCGTCTATGGGTCTCGCACCTCAGCTGGTGAAAGAAATCTTTAAGATGATCCGGGAAATAAAAAAAGATGGCGGAACCATCCTTTTGGTCGAGCAAAACGCAGCCATGGCGCTTAAAATTGCTGACCGTGCTTATGTGCTGGAAACGGGTCAGATTTCTCTGGAAGGAAAAGCAAGAGATCTGCTCCACAATGACAGCGTCAGAAAATCATATCTAGGCGAAGAGACCTCCGAAACAAAACTACCATAAAAAACATAAAACAGTTTGACTGCTATGCTCCATGTGGTACCACAAGCACCGGTTAGCTTGAAGCTTATTAACTTTACAAAAATGAATCCTCCGAGGGGCTACCGCCGTGTTAAAAAACTCATTTTGACCAACTCTTGTGTTATTGAATACATTTTATGAACGCCAAAAAAATTTCCAAGCCTTCAGGAAAGCATAAAGACATACTAGTTACGATACCCCTAAATTCACTTTTCGACGTGCCGCCCGTGCTCAAAGCGGGCGGCACGTCGGGCTTTCAGGCTTTCTTTCGGAGTAATAAGACATTGTTCTAAACATCTAGTAAGTTACGTGCGTTTTTTCCGTCCTATTAAAGCCGGGCAGTAACATTGGATGTGACGAAAGACAGAAAATAGTTGGCCTTGTCTTGACGCAAGCATCAGAACACCCGTCATCCTGATCATTCTGCGGTTATCCCGTTTGCGTATTTTATCGGCGAAACGCCGACGAACTCACGAAACGTGCGTATAAAATGACAGTAATCATTAAAACCTGTCTCGTCGCAGACTTGAATCAGCGAATGTCCCTGATTCAAAAGCTCCTTTGCTTTTGCAATTCTCCTTCTGACAATGAACTTGTTTATCGTTGTCCCAGTACATGTCTTGAAAAGTCGACACATATAGTATTTGTTGAGATTGACATGATTCGCGATATTATCCAGACACAAATCCTCGGAGAGATTTTTGCTGACAAACTCAAGAATCGGTGAAATAGCGGCTTTGTAATCCTCTCCCAAATTCGAACTTTCTTTTTGCGATATTTGAAAAATTTCCGATACATAGACTAATATCTCAATAAACCGGAGTTTATTCAAAACATCTTTTCCGAAATAGTCATCATTTTGTTCACATTTTTTTATAAGTTTCATTAAATAATCAAATTGCTCGTCGCTCAAGCTAACCCTATGGCTAAAGTTGTTTGGACGATATGTAAAAATATGCGCAAGATTCGTTTTTTTAGTGCAATAGGGTAAAACCGCCTCGGGTCTGAACTCAAGCACATACCTATCGTACGGATTGATTCCGCCCATCGTCGTTTTGTGTATTTCATAATTATTGTGAATGAACAGGTCATGAGGCATATTATCGTAAATTTTATCGTTAATGAAAAAATTTTTTCCGCCGGAAATGTTTATATAAATCTCGTAGGAGTCATGGCAATGAAAATCTTCCGAAAAGTCTGCCAAGTCGAAGAAATGGAAAAGGGATATTTCGTTTTTAGCGATGGATTCAATAAAATTTTCATGCATTGTCATCAAAACCCCTAAAGAAATTTTACAAATCTCTGTTTTAAATAAAGTCCAATAGATGCCATATGTACTGCAAAATCGCAATCACGGATTTGTATTTAACTGTTTATCCTGCTTTTCTTCAACTTTTAACAACATTCAAACATATTATATCAAAATTTATATATGATACAATTATTTTGCACACATGACAATTGTCATTTTATCAGCGTTTCAAACCGCTTGTTTTTAAACAAATATTATAATCCCGGTGGGGAGCTGAAACTTCGCTTTATTATCAAAAGAGGCAGGATAAAATCCTGCCTCTTTCTATGTTTAGTTAGCATGTTTTACTTTGAATATTCGTATATTAAAGTTTCCCAATTCTGATTTTTATTTTAGTGATAATAAGCATTAAAATCGGCAAAACAACACCATATACTCCGATCATTGCGACCCACATTGTTGTATCATATATACCCGGATATATTGTATCCGGATATGTAACACCAGAAAACACAAGAGACACGAGCCCAAGAGGCAATACAATTTTTTTATAATCACTCAGTCCTAATAAACGTGTAATTCCAATTACCGCTGCATAAAAATAAAAAGTAACTCGAACTGTCTCGGTAACAATCCATGAAAACGAAATAATTGCTTCGACTCTGCTAATAATTCCAATGCTGATCTCTTTTGCCATCAGATAGGTAGGATATTGAGACCTTGCAGTAATCGTGCTGCCCAACACCAAAACTGACATAATAATACATATAAAATTGATAATTGTACCCCAAGTATACCCAATAAACAAAGAATTCCGTGTTTTATTCGTATTAACAGTATTTAGAGGATAGAACATCGTAAAAATAATGCATGGCCATGTTATATTACTGGCTAATTGAATAGAGGCTTTGATGATTGGTGTAAATCCTTCTTCTAAAACTGGCAGAAGATTTTTGGGATTAATATTTGGCAAATTCATTAGCATTGCAAAAATGATCAATCCGCTGACAATAAAAATGGATATTTCGGACGAACGTGCAATGGCTTCCAGTCCATATAATAATCCAACCATAAGGCAAATAACGAATACAAAATGTAAAGCATACAAGGGTGTTTCCGTCATATATTGTGTCTGCACAAAGTTTCCAATATAAAATATGATATTCGGCGCAGATAACAAACATACAAAGATTACAAAATAGGCTGCTAAAATCCAACCGATGACTTTCCCAAAAACAGCATAATAAACCTCAATTAAAGTTTTTCCCGGATGCAATTTCATCAGATAGTGATACACCCAAATTAACGGAAGCCCTACTACAGGAGCTAAAAGTGCAACAATCCAAGCATCCTGTTTTGCATAGTCTGCAACCGTCGCGGTAACCGCAATAATAGCTGTTCCCATTGTAAAATTTCCAGCGAGCGCAAACACTTGATGATCACTTAATTTAATTGTGTTCATTGTTATTTCTCCAAAACGCCTTTGATTATGTCTACAATGGGTTGATTTACGAATATGACTACGCCCTGGGGATTTGGGAGCTGCACGCCAAGGATTTTTAAGACGGCTGTTATAACACCGAAGGAAAGAATAATAAAAAATACAATCATTTCTTTATATTCTTTAGCACTTAGCATTTTAGGCACTTCCACCATACAAAGCACAATTGTAAAAACACCTAATAAAATGATTAACATGATGCCCATATTCTTTTTTCCCTTAACAAATATCATTTGGAAATTGTTCCGGACTTTTCTTTTTTTATGTATAAAAAATTGATGCAATTACATAAGATTTATGACTGTCAACGGTATACCATTATTAAAGTTCGTGTTACCATAAAAAACATTACATCTATTCTTTTGTTATTCCAACATCAGAACATACTTAAACATTTTCATTTAAATTAATTTCGCCAAAGAGATAAAATATGTAATATGAACATGATTGCAAAAGGGGGAAACTTCCTTTTGTACCCCCTATAATCTTCCTATTTTAATTTTTATTTTAGTGATGATAAGCATTAAAATCGGCAAGACAAACCCGTATACACCAATCTCAGTCGTCCATCCTATCGTGTCATATTTTCCAACATAATATGAATCCGGATAATTAACACCTGCATAGACGAGGCACACTAGTCCGAGAGGTAGTATAATTTTTTTATAATCACTGATTCCAAACAAACGTGAAATTCCAACTGCTGCTGCATAAAAATATAAAATATTTCGAACAGTCTCGGTAACAATCCATGAAAACGAAATAATTGCCTCTACTCTGTTAATAACTCCGAGACTGATCTCTTTTGCCATCAGGTAGGTTGAATACTGTGAATTGGAAGCTATTGTACTGCCTAATACCAAAACTGACATAGTAACGATAATAAGGTTGATAATTGTGCCCCAAGTATATCCAAAAAACAAAGAATTGCGTGTTTTATTCGTATTATCAGTATTGATAGGATAAAACATCGTAAAAAGAATACAAGGCCAGGTCAGAACGCTTGCCAATTGAATAGAAGCCTTAATTATGGGTGTAAATCCTTCTTCTAAAACAGGCATGAGATTTTTGGGATGTATATTGGGCAAATTCATCAGCATTGCAAAAATGATCAATCCGCTGACAATAACAACGGATATTTCAGCCGAACGCGCAACGGCTTCAAGTCCGTATAATAATGCAACCATAAGGCAGATAACGAATATAAAAAACAATGCATATAAGGGTGTTTCCGTCATATATTGTGTCTGCACAAAGTTTCCAATATAGAATGTAACCGACGGTGTAGATACAAAACATACAAACACTGAAAATAGAAATGCTAAAATCCAACCAATAAATTTACCAAAAACAGCATAATAAACCTCGATTAAGGTTTTGCCCGGATGCAGCTTCATCAGAGAATGATATATCCAAATGAAAGGCAATCCAATGAAAGGCGCTATCAGTGCAACAAGCCAGGCGTCTTGTTTTGCATAGTCTGCAATCGTTGCGGTAACTGCAATAATAGAAGTTCCCATCGTAAAATTTGCAGCAAGCGCAAACACTTGATGATCACTTAATTTAATTTTATTAGCATCCATTTTATTTCTCCAACACGCTTTTAAATGCTTCTATAATAGGTGAATAAATAAATGTCACAATATCTTGTGGATTTATGAGGTGAACCCCCAAGATTTTTAAGATGGCAACGATGACGCCAAAGCAAAGGATAACAAAAAAAACGATCATTTCCTTGTATTCCTTTGCATTCAGCATTTTCGGTACTTCCACAATACAAAGCACGATTGCAAAAAGGCCTAATGAAACGATTAACATGATGCCCATATTACTTTTTTTCTTTCATAAAATATGAGTTTGAAATCGTGCCGGTTTTTACTACCCTGACTGTCCCTTTAATAACGACAGGCATTTTTGCAAATTCCTTATCCCAGTCATCTTTGAATTTTTCCCATTCCTTTGGATAAGTTCTGTGTACAACATCACCAAAACCAAAAATATCGCTTTGTAATCTTTTGGCCTTCATAATAGATAATCCGACATTTTTAGTTAATTTAGCCTCGGCAAGATTTTCTACATAATGGATATTATCGCCTTTTGATAAATCAATTTTATCGGTTGCGCTTTCGATATTTACTCTGATCTTCATGTTTACTGTAATAATAGGTTTTCCGTTTTCTAAAGAAGCTTCTACTTTCGTTTTTGTACCTATGACCTCAAGTCCTATTATACCGTAATCCCGATCTTCAACATAAGTCATTGAACTGGGCACATGATTCGTAACATAATTATACCCTTTGCATTCACTTTCATTGAGCCATCCGACCAGTTTATCTTTCTTAAACACAGCCAAATCGATAATTTTTAATGGATCGGCTTTAACTTCTTTAAGGTCATCCAGATTATCGTCCACTTTGCTGTGACCTGTCATGATAACCCCGGTAATCGCCGGTTCCGCACCGTCAGAAATAATGGAATTAACCAAATCGATAACTTTTACAGTTCTGGTACCTGCCCAAGTTTCATCAGATGCTTTTAAAGAAGCAGATAGTTTAACGGATGGATTGGTATCCAGTTTTGTTAAATTGTTTAAGATGCGGTATGCGGTATTCTCTCTTGCCACAACAAAATACAAGTCTGTCCTGACTTGGTGCTCACGAGTAAGATAATCAAGCACATCGGAAATCCCCTCTTTTGCAAATTCTTCACCGAATACAACCGTTTGCAAATGAGTAACATTTACTTTTCTGGAACTCTGGGTAATAATTTTTCGAACCAGCTCATTAGTAGATTGTCCTTCTTCTGTATATAAAACAACCGTAGGTTCATTAATCGTTTTTTGTGAGGCAATTGCATGTGGATTTAGAACCTCGACGGTTAGCAAAATACCTTTATCCGTTTTATCAAAGCCCATTGAGATCGCAAATGCCAATGAATCAATTCTCCTGTTATTCCAGCATCCGGACAAAAATATACAAAGCATCGTTGTAAGGATAATAATGATAAATGCTCTTTTTTTTAATTTCATAATGCCTCACCAAAGTAACCGACTTTGAATTCGTTATTTTAATTCCTGTTGTTGTTTGTCGCCAGATATAGGCGCATTTGTTTTGATTCTTGGTTCTTTGCTTTTTGAAGTCATACTTGGCCGATTGTTTAATTTCCAAAAAGGATATCTTAAAAAAGTGTCTTTATTTTCCCTGTATATTCTTGGAGCATACGGCGTAAGGTAAGGAACTCCGATGGATTTTAACTTACTTAAATGAAGAACAAGTATCATAATTCCTACATAAAGACCAAATATCCCAAACGAATTCGCTAAAATCATCATAATAAATCTTAAAATTCTGATTGCGTTAGACAACGAATAATTAGGAATTGCAAAACTGGTGATAGCAGTAAGAGATACGATAATAACAACAACAGCTGAAATAATGCCGGCCTGAACCGCAGCCTGTCCCAAAACCAACGCTCCTACAATCGATATAGCAGAACCTATTGCACGAGGCATTCTTATTCCTGCTTCTCTCAACACTTCAAATGTGAGTTCCATTAAAATTGCTTCGAAAAAAGGAGGAAAAGGAACCCCTTCGCGCTGTGAGGCAATGCTTATTAATAATGGTGTAGGAATCATTTCATGATGAAACGTTGTTAACGCAATATAGATTGCCGGTACAGTAAGCGAAAGGAATAAAGATATGATTCTTATTATTCTTACCACGGAAGCAATAATAAAGTGATGGTAATAGTCCTCACTTACTTGCAAAAAGTCTGTAAAAAAAGCCGGAACGGTTAACACAAACGGCGTTCCATCAACCACGATCGCTACTTTTCCTTCTAATAAACCTGCTGCAACGGAATCAGGTTTTTCAGAATTTAATACGGTTGGAAATATAGAATAGGGATCATCTTTTATAAATTCTTCAATATACCCGCTTTCAAGGATTCCATCTACTTGAATATTGCTAAGTCTTGTTCTTACCTCATCAACAATTTCCGTCTTTGCAATTTGATCCAAATAAACCATTGCTACGCTGGTCTTTGTTAAGTCGCCTATTGTCATGTTTTCAATTTTCATGGATTTGTCTTTAATAATTCTTCTTAGTTGAGAAATATTGGTGCTGATTTTTTCCGTAAAACCTTCTTTTGGCCCGCGTACAATGGTTTGGGAAGTAGGTTCCGATACGCTTCTGCTTTCAGGACCAAAAGTTTCAAAAATTAAAAATTTAGGGTAACCGTCAATTAGAATGATCGTATTTCCCGACAAAATTTGATTATAAAGAGTTTCGTAGTCAAAGCCTTCCATTGCTTTGGAGCTGCACAAAAAAGAAGCCTTTAGCCTCTCATAGAATGTATCTAAAGATTTTTGAAAATCATAATTATTCGAATTGATTAATTGATTGAATTCTAAAGATAAATTGTCTAATTTTTTTTCGTCAGCTAATCCGCTGATATATAAAATGGCTAATTTTATTACTGTTTTTTTAGTGTTTATATCGAAAATACGAACCAAAAGGTCGTTACTGTTACCCAGCACACCTTTAATTTGGTTTATGTTTTCATTAATATTAACATTAAAATTAATTTCACCATTCAAACCAATATCCCCAATATCATTTATTTAAATAGTATGCACTAAAAACATCATGCTATTATTTTGAATTACTACCATTTTTGTTAAACGTGATTGTTGCTGATTTCAATCAACTTGACAATACCCCAAGCTATTACAGCGTAAATAACAATTGCTATAATTATGGTAGGCTCTAAAACGGATTGCGTTTCAAACCCTTTTGAAATCGCTGTGTGAAATATTCCTCTGAAAGGAATTAAAAAAAGATCTGTAGACGAGTAGATTCCGGAAACAAACGCATTACGAGGATTGGCCCCGAGAGTTTTAAAAATAAGACGGATAACAAGCAGAAATTCTAAAATACTTAAAATATAAAATATGAATCTTTTTACCCTCATAATCTGACGATGCTCTCTATAATGTTTGATCATTTTATCTTCCTCCATTTACTGCTTATCACTTTATTTTTTAATAAAAATAAAGTTTTATTCATTTGCACTTTTTATTAATAATGGGGCGCTCAAAATGAGCGTCCCATTACAGCTTGTCGAAAAAGTATATTTAGGGGATTATTAAGGGGTCGAAATCCCTTAATGTTAGATTAGTCCGCAGGCGGACATGCGCCGCCGGAGGACACACTGGACAAAACCTGAAGGTTTTGTCCGCACCTGGGGAAGTATCGAGGGGGAATTGGATTCCCTCTCGAAAGGCTG
>JANZZB010000266.1 GCA_026419635.1 Clostridiales bacterium
TCTGTGAAGGCACAAAACAATAAAAAGGAAAAAGTTCAGGCACTCTCGTGGCATGGCCTTCGTTACTATTTCTGTCAGACCCAGTATGCCCAATTATTAAATGACAAGGATGCTAAAAGAAAATTGTCTGAGATGCTCGGCCATCATCGTGGGAGTATAACGGACACATATTTAAATTCCAAGAAAACAAAGAAAAAGAAATAACAAGAAAGGCTATACTGCTTGTAAAATAAGCATTATAGCCTTTTTCGTGGTCGGAGTTGCGGGATTTGAACCCACGGCCTCTTGGTCCCGAACCAAGCGCGCTACCATCTGCGCTAAACCCCGGCTATTTAATTTTCCTTCGGGGAGCTAAATAGGTATCATCCGTCCTACCATCTGCGCTACACCCCGTTATAAAGGAACGTACGCTCTCGAAAACTCAAAGAGCTTGAATTTAGTATATTTCAAGGCTTAGCTTTTTTGCCTCACCCCTACTTTTTTTGATCAAATCACCTTTTGTATTTCCAATAGTCGAAAGACCATTGGAAAGTATTTCACTTGATTTTACCGCACCTACCCGAAGTAGAATCACATTGTAGATTTACAATAAAAATTCTTCTTAGGGGGTATTAGATTGTTACGAGAGTGGACTCCACACATTGAGTATCAAGAAAAGCTATTCCTAAAAATGTTATTTACCTATGAAATACAAAGAAGCAGGCTGGTTAATATAGATAAGAG
>JANZZB010000267.1:0-256 GCA_026419635.1 Clostridiales bacterium
GTCATAAGGTGTAGTGCACAGCTTTGAGCTTTGCGGGTTTATCTCTTGAGTACTTTTATTTTCTAGCTCTTTCGATGTTCGTCCAGAAAAAGAGAGAACTAAAAGTATTGTGGATGCCAGCACTATTTGCTTAATCCATTTCATATCTTTTAATCCTATTTTATATATTTTACTTCAAAAAATTGAGGTTCAAACGAAATAAAAATAAAAGGAGCGACTCACGGAGTCGCCCCTTTACAAGATATATTAAAAACAC
>JANZZB010000267.1:266-684 GCA_026419635.1 Clostridiales bacterium
CGCGTATCAAATGAACAGCGGTGCTAAGACCAAAGTAACCGTTGACAAGAGCTTTATGAGCACGTGCAATGACGGACCCGCGGTGTCCTTGAAGGGGTCACCAACAGTATCGCCGACAACGCCGGCTTTGTGTGCATCAGAACCCTTACCTCCAAAGTTGCCCGCTTCGATGTATTTTTTAGCGTTATCCCAAGCGCCTCCACCGTTATTTAAAAATGTAGCCATTAGGATTCCTGTAATTGTCCCGACCATAAGCAAGCTGGCAACGGTTTCAGCTCCAACGCCCAAAAATTTGTAAATAACGCCAACAGCGACGGGCATCAGGACAGCAAGTAACCCAGGTGCAATCATCTCCTTTAAAGCACCTCGCGTAACGATGTCAACACATCTGCCGTAGTCTGGCTTCTCCGTCCCTTCT
>JANZZB010000268.1 GCA_026419635.1 Clostridiales bacterium
ATTTTGTTACGTTAAGGATTTTACAGGTATTAAGCAGTCCTTCCTCCTAATTTTGCGGCCAAAATTTCAAATAATATTCATACCTGAAATAACTTGCATAAGGCATTATAGGAAACCTTTTACATATTTCTATGCTACCACAAAAAAAATCTGGCAGACACGTTACTTTTATCACATATTTTAAACATTTTGTCACATTAAAATATGACAGAATTTTTTAAGCATAGCTTCTTTTGCAGCAAAAAACCAAATATCATTTTTAAAAATACTAATGGGTATAAAGAAATCCCTTGGATATACTAGTAGTAATCCAAGGGATTTCTAATTTGTCTATGATTTAAAAATTCGTTGAGGCAACAAGACTTTCTGTTTTGTATTTTATAAATTATCCCAATATTGCCTTTAAGTCTGCTTCCGGAGTGCTTATTGGCTTGATTGCGAACTTCTCTACAAGTACATTCAAGACATTTGATGAGAAGAAGGCCGGGATAGATGGTCCGATATAAATATTCTTGATACCGAGTGCCAAGAGGGTAAGCAATATGCAAACCGCTTTTTGTTCGTACCATGAGAGTACCAGCGTCAATGGGAGGTCGTTCACTCCACATTCAAAGGCATTGGCAAGGGCTACAGCTACCTGTATTGCCGAGTAGGCATCATTACATTGACCCATGTCCAT
>JANZZB010000269.1 GCA_026419635.1 Clostridiales bacterium
TTAATAAAACCTGCTTTATATCATACCTAATTTATTATACACATACATTCCTTGCCTGCATACAAGAACCTGCATTTTACTTCTTATACCAATAAAAAGAAGCTGCCTCAAATTTACCTTTGAGGCAGCTTCTTTATGATTTATATTGATTATCTTAATAACTGTAGAACTCCCTGCGGCTGTTGGTTTGCTTGAGCCAACATACCTTGAGCAGCCTGGCTTAAGATGTTGTTCTTAGTGAATTCCATCATTTCCTTAGCCATATCAACGTCACGGATACGGGATTCAGCAGCTGTCAAGTTTTCACTTGAAGTATTCAGGTTGTTGATGGTATGTTCCAACCTGTTTTGAACAGCCCCTAGTTTACCTCTTTCAGAAGATACTTTTTTAATAGCTGCATCGAGAGTAGTTAATGCTGCACTTGCTCCGGAGGAAGATGAAACATCTACTCCACTTACTCCTAAAGCAGCGGATCTCATGTCAGAAACCGATAAGCTAAGGGTCTGGCCTTTATTGGCACCAATCTGGAAAGTAACAGCACCCTGACCGGCAGCTTCTACAGATGCCTGACTAAGCCCTTGGTTTTCCAAAATAGTTTCGCCTTCTTCTTCTATCAATTTCATATCGCCGCTGGGAGCTTCAATGGTTAAACG
>JANZZB010000270.1 GCA_026419635.1 Clostridiales bacterium
TGATATAACAGAGACGCTCTCGATAACTCAGACTAAAGCTTCCAGACATCTTGGTGTCTTAAGGAACGCTGGACTTGTGGATGACAGGAAGAATGCCCAATGGGTTTACTATTCCCTTAAAGAGAGTAATAGTACAAAGCTGCTGCATAATATTATTAATGAACTGCTTCGGAAGGAGTCTTTGTATAATGACGACTTGAATAAGCTCTACCGGTGGCTTGAAGTCAAAAACAATAAATGCGACTAAATAAATTTTTTGGAGGTTTACTATGAGCATTGAAAAAAGGGCAAAGCTCGCGTTTTTAGACAGATTTCTAACTTTGTGGATTTTCCTCGCTATGGGTATCGGGGTTTCCCTAGGCTATTTATTCCCTTCCTTTTCAGAAACCCTGGAAGGGCTTAGAACCGGGACTACCTCGTGGCCAATAGCAATAGGCTTGATTGTAATGATGTACCCTCCCCTTGCCAAGGTAAAATATGAAGAAATGGGGAAGGTAACAAAAGACAAGAGAATATTAGGTTTTTCTTTGGTACAGAACTGGGTTATAGGACCGATACTTATGTTTGTCCTTGCCATAGTATTTCTTCCCGATATGGCGCCTTATGCTATAG
>JANZZB010000271.1 GCA_026419635.1 Clostridiales bacterium
ATGTAGATTATATATCTAAAATTACCAGAGTTGTTGATGCAATAAAGTTTAGCAAGATTTGACTTTACATTTTTTCAGGTGCTTTTACACCTAACATTCTTAATCCATGTTTTAACACTAAGATTAACGCTTTACAAAGACATAGCCTTGTTTCAGTTAAAACTTTATCTTCGTTAATTACTCTATATTTATGATAATAAGAGTGAAATTCTCCTGCAAGCTCTTGTAAATAAAAAGTAATTCTATGCGGTTCTCTCATTAATACGGCAAATTCAAAAATCATAGGATATAAAAGAATTTTCTTTATTAATCTAATTTCGTCATCATTAAAAAGTTCAAAATTTACTTTATTACATTCAGTATTAGCTTTTTCAAAAATACTATTGATTCTGGCATGAGCATACTGAACATAAAAAACCGGATTTTCATGAGACTGTTTTTTCGCAATCTCGATATCAAATTCAAGATGGCTATCATGTCTTCGAGTTAAAAATATAAATTTTGTGGTATCTACGCCTATTTCATCCATCAATTCTCTAAGAGTTACAAAGGTTCCGGCTCTTTTAGACATCTGAACAGGAATACCATCTCTTAAAAGAT
>JANZZB010000272.1 GCA_026419635.1 Clostridiales bacterium
GTATAAAAATATCAACAAATGGGATGGAGCGTTTTTAACGACCGGAAAATGCACCGGCTGCGGCCTTTGTGCAGAAGTATGCCCTGTATGCAATATAAAAATGGAAGGCCAGCGTCCTGTTTGGCTGCATAATTGTGAGCGGTGCCTCGCCTGTATTCACTGGTGTCCGTGTGAAGCAATAGAATATGGCAAAAAAACAGCCGGACAAAGAAGGTATCACAATCCCAATATCAAGATTGAGGATATTTTAAGAGAATGAACATTCAAAAACATTTAGCTGCAGGATTGATGCTCATTATATTTGTGATCATTTTACTTTCCGATATGGTGGATAATGTTTTGCATTCAGGAACGGGGAGTGATGAAGTGAAAAGATTCAATGATCCTGTAATCATCGAATTTCCATTAAGAGGAGAGTGGCTGGCGCCCACCACTCCGGCGAAAAAAATTCCGAGTCATGGAACAGATCAATTGGGAGAGCGCTATGCTTTTGACTTTTTACAGGTTGATTGGGAAAGAGACGGCAAGCCTTTTTATCGGACCGATCTGCCGGAGTATCTCTTATTTGGCGTTCCCTTAAACAAGTGTTATTGCT
>JANZZB010000273.1 GCA_026419635.1 Clostridiales bacterium
AAATGGTACTGTTCTGGATCATATTCCTGCTGGTAAGGCTTTGAAAGTATTATCCATATTAAATCCAAATCCAAAAGATGTTGTAACTATTGGTATAAATTTTTCTGGTAAGTCCCAAAAAAAAGATATATTGAAGTTTGAAAACCTTGAACTTAAAAAAGAAGATGTCGATAAAATTGCTGTTTTAGCGCCTAAAGCTACTATAAATATTATACACGATTATAATGTTGTTAAAAAATATAAAGTTGAAGTACCAGATAAATTAGAAAATTTATGGGACTGCCCAAATCCTAATTGTATTACAAGAAGTGAAAATCAAAAAACAAAATTCGTTGTTGAAAATAAAGAGCCAATTGTTTTAAGGTGTGTTTACTGTGAAAGAACTTTTGATGTTGAAGAAATTAATTTATAACAAGGGGGTATTATGAAAGAATTACTTTATGAAGGAAAAGCAAAAAAAGTTTTTAAAACAGATAATAGTGAAGAATTGATAGTTTACTACAAGGATGATGCTACTGCTTTTAATGGTGAAAAAAAAGGAACTATTCACGATAAAGGAATAATAAATAATAAGT
>JANZZB010000274.1 GCA_026419635.1 Clostridiales bacterium
GTATATAATGGAGTTAACTTAAAAGAAGTGGATATGGCTGAAGCGGGCGATATCGCAATCCTTGCAGGGATTGAAAATGTTATGATTGGTGACACCATCTGTAACAAAGAGACTCCTAAAGCTCTTAAACGTATTAGTGTAGATGAGCCAACCATCTCAATGATATTTACGATAAATACTTCTCCGTTTTCCGGCCGGGAAGGGAAATATGTGCAGTCAACAAAGCTTAGTGAACGTCTACAAAGAGAAACGCTAAGTAACGTTGCTTTGAAGGTTGAAGATTCAGAAGATAAAGACAGTTTCATCGTTAAGGGTAGAGGCGAGTTCCAAATGGTTATTCTGATTGAAACCATGCGCCGTGAAGGCTATGAATTTAGTGTCGGAAGACCGCAGGTAATTTATAAAAATAAAAATGGTAAGATGCTGGAACCTATTGAGCATCTGTTTATTGATTGCGATGAAAATTTCCTTGGTGTTGTTTCGGAGAAATTATCTCGCCGCAAAGGGAGAATGATTAATCTTGTCAACCATGGAACAGGCCGCGTAAGGGTAGAGTTTACTATCCCAT
>JANZZB010000275.1 GCA_026419635.1 Clostridiales bacterium
TAACAATGATAAAACAATCGATGTCATCTTGGTAACTACCCTTTGTCATCTATGAAAATGGCCAAAAAAACGGGCCAAAATTTGCACTTTTTTGCCTCGATTTTTGCTCATTTTTGGCTTGCAAACCACAACATCTTGTGGTCTAAGTCTACTTTTTGTCCTCCGAACCACATTTCGTCATCATTATTATCGTTTCAACGTGATATGTTCTTGGGAACATATCCACAGCGGTGATGAAAGTTGAAACTAATCTTTATTGTACCACAAAAACCCGTATCATTCTATACGAGCCTTTTGCTCAACTCAGTTTTGTATCAAGTATTCGACCCTGTATGGTATAAAAACCACAAGGTTTTGGCCTTGTGGTTTATCGTTTTTGGTGGAGACGATCGGGATCGAACCGACTACCTCTTGAATGCCATTCAAGCGCTCTCCCAGGTGAGCTACGCCCCCACATATGAATTTCTCCGATTCATATTGTAAACCATTTCGCCCACTTTTGCAATAGCCAATTTTCATAAAGACCTAATATTACTTTGTCATATTGGCAATGGAAAGTAA
>JANZZB010000028.1 GCA_026419635.1 Clostridiales bacterium
CCCCTAAATATATCATTACTTACAGCTAAGGTGAGGGAGACGAACCCGACCCGCCTCACCTTAAGCTCGAAGATTTTATCTACAAGCACACGAGAGGGTAACAAACCCTCCCGTTTCTTAAAATTTTATGAATGAACTTAAAAACCATAAAACACACGTTGCTCCCGCACCAACCGCAATAGAAAGTGCCGGATTCAGCCTGAGTCTTCTTTTTTTCCCGCCCTTTTTCATATAGCGTTCGGCTGTTGAACAGGCCTCCTTTAAGATATCATCCGCTTTCAGCCCGGACCCAAAAGTCGGATCGTCTTTGAGTATAAAAATTGCTTGCTCGAAAAAACAGGATTCTTGTGGTTTTACCACAACAACTCGC
The DNA here is from genome assembly GCA_026419635.1 of Clostridiales bacterium. Lineage (GTDB taxonomy): Bacteria > Bacillota > Clostridia > Oscillospirales > Butyricicoccaceae > UBA6114. The sequence goes on from JANZZB010000028.1 coordinate 371, forward strand.
CTTGAAAAACCTCGGACCATGCTGTATCCGCCTCCCCGTATGCAAAATTTTCTATACCTATTTTTGCCTTACGGTTTTACGTTTATACAATTGGAAACAAGAATAAAAATACTATATGTTTCCAATTATCTTTGTTTTAATTTCAGAACGAGAACGGTCATGTCATCAAAAGCCTCGCCTTTTTGTGAAGCTTTGTTTAAGATATCGCCCGCCAGTTTTTTAACATCGTCTCCTTCAAATGTCTTAATTAATTCAATAAGCCAGGAATCGCCCTGCATTTCCGTCACACCGTCGCTGATCATAACAGCGACACTTTCGTCCATTAAATTAAGTTCAGTAAACTCTGCCTCCGGGAGATTCTCTGGTTTGACGCTTGCAGGAAGCATTTTTGAAATTATTTTTTCAACCGCTTGCCCGTTTTTTAAATAGGTCGGTGCGGCTCCATACTTTACACAAACTGATTTTCCCGAAAAAAGATCGACTCCCAAAATATCAATCGTTGCATAACTGTTTTCGCCGTTTTTTAGCATTAGAGCGGGAGTGATCGTCCTTGCAGTTTTTTTAGCGCTGATACCCGCGCGCAAAAACCGCTCCACTAGCTTCACTGCGACAGCGCTTTCAAGTGCAGCGTCCCTGCCGGAACCCATACCGTCGGATAAGGTCAGATACAGCATACCCTCTTCCGTTTTAAAATAGGTACCACTGTCTCCGCTGACCGACTCTCCCTTACGGCGGCGTATGCCCGCACCGATACTTGCCTTAAATTTTTCTTCTTCTATGAGCCTGATACTCATTTTGCCTTTTGTCATAATTTGTTCCGGCGCCTCAAAACGCCGCGAAAGAATCAGCGTCAATCCGTTCTGGAATCGTTCTTTTTCCTGGAGGATGGGCATCACATTGTCTCCCTCTATTTCAACCCACATCCTGCCGCTGTGGCTTGTACTTACTGTAACAGAAGTACCTGTGCAAAAACTCCTTACATACTCCTTTAACTGGTGCGCATAATTTGGATGAAATTCAATCCCGTTTTCTACATCCCTCGCAACTCCTCTGAGGATTTCATTTACCGCGGCGTATTGCTCACGTATCAAGTTTTTATTTTCCTGCAGTTTCATCTTAAACTGACGCCTTTGAAAGAGCGCAATAAGCGCTTCATTTGTTGCTGAAATAAAATTCTCGAAATACAAGCATCTGCTTGCAAAATAGGGGGGGAAATCTTCTTTACTCGCTTGTCCACGTTTCATCATTTCAACAGAAGCATCGTTTAACGCTCCAACCGTCGTTACATAATCGCGTTCCCAACAAATGTGCTTTGCTGCACATCTGCTGCAAATTTTATCTGCCACGCGGTCAAAAATAGCCGCGACATCTTCGTCATTATGTCGTTTCAAATTGTCAAATCCAAGAGTCATGGAGATATATAATTCCTGGAACGCGTTAGCAGCCAAATTGATGCGCCGTTCCGCATATTTTTTAAATTTATCGCTGTAATCAGACATTTTAACTTCATTTCCATTCACAAACAGCAGTTTTGTTTTTAATAAAATATGCATCGGTATCATATAAAACAGCACGGAAGCAATGAACGTTTCGTAAAGACCGGAAATATACAGCGGATTGGAAACACTCCATAAAGAGATAGCCGCATTCATCATGATATATAGCATTGTGAAAAGGAGCTTATTTTTTCCTTTCGCTGTCCCGGAAACAAGGGCGCACAATCCATATGCAGCCGAAAAGAAAATACCTTTTCCGGAAGCCGCATCCATAACGGCACCGGCCGCAACACCAACTGCCGTTCCCGTTCCCGATCCTCCCAGATAGGATGCCGTCATGATCAAAATGACTGACAGAATTCTTGCGGGAGAAATAAGATCAAACAGCGTTGATCCGCATAAAGAGCCCAATATTGTAACTGTAAGTACCATTACTCCCGCCATTTTTTCTTTTCCAAACAACTCGTTTTTTTCCTCTTTTGGTCTTAAGAACACATCTCTGTAAAACCATGTGCAACCAGAGGCTAAAATAATCTCAGAAATATAGAGTAGAAAATCATTTATATGGAAACCTCCGTCTCCGAGAAATACCATTCCAATTGTCGCAAGGGATATTGCGGCTGTAAGCGGCATAAAAAATTTATATTCCATAGGCTTTGATTGCTTAAAAATGACACCGGCTGAAAAGCATAGCACGCACGCTGCGGCATACTTTAGTCCGTTTGACTGCCAAAGCATAAAGGAATAGCCCAAAAAAGCGCCAAGAAAAGCCGCAAACGATCCTTCCATTCCCCCAATCGCAGCTGTAAATGCCACTCCAAAAGGGGCATATTCCGAAAAGATAATTGTTCTTGAAAGCAAAAAGCCCATCATAAATTTCATGCTTTGAAATAAAGCTTCAGACAAAAGACTATTCTCTCTTTTTTTAAACGGAAATTCCCTTGCCTGTGCCAATACACCGGCAATCCGATTTTTGAAATCTTGTTTTAACAAGTTCCCGCCTCCTACGCCGTTATATTTACCATTATATGGAAATAAAAGGGGCTATTTTAGCGGGAAATATTCAGGGAAATAAGAACTTTTCAAAAATGTTCTATTTTTTCGCCTTTTTGCATAATATTTACGTTTAACAAAATTAAAAAAACGAAAAAAGCACGGCAACAACCGTGCTTCCTTTAATTTATATCGATTAAAAGCAACGCTTTTCATGTTTTTTATTGCAAGATCCAGATTTATTACATTGGTAACAAATCTCATTTATTAATGGATCATTATTAAAATAGGCCGCAAAATTTTCCAGTGTCGTCTTTGCAATATTACATAAGGCATCTTCTGTTAAAAAAGCCTGATGAGATGTTACAATAACATTCGGCAAAGAGATCAGCCTCGCCAGTATATCGTCCTGTAAAATTGTATTGGAAAAGTCCTCATAAAATAAATCCGATTCTTCTTCGTAAACATCCAGTCCCGCAGCTCCAATTTTCTGTGTTTTAATGGCATTAAGCAGAGCTTTACTATCGATTAGCCCTCCTCTGGAAGTATTGATGATATACACACCATCTTTCATTTTTGACAGTTTTTCTGGATCAATCATATGATGCGTATCTTTGGTAAGAGGGCAATGCAGAGAGATCATATCACTTTTTTTAATAAGCTCATCAAGCGTTACATAATGAATGTCCAAGCCTTGTGCCGGAAACGGGTCAAAAGCAATGACGTTCATGCCAAAACCATGGCAAATATCAATAAAAACCTGACCGATTTTTCCCGTTCCGATAACGCCGACCGTTTTTCCATGCAGATCAAATCCGGTTAACCCTGTTAAACTGAAATTTCCGTCTCTCGTACGGTTATATGCGCGATGAATCTGACGGTTGAGTGCCAGCAAAAGCGCTATGGCGTGTTCCGCAACGGCATACGGTGAATAAGCCGGAACTCTAACGACATGAACTTTATTAAATGCTGCTTTTATATCAACATTATTATACCCCGCGCTTCTAAGTGCAATGACCTTAACATTGTTTTCAACCAAAATATCGATTGCTTCCTTGTCAACCTCGTCATTTACAAATACAACAATAGCTTCAAATCCGTGTGCCATAAAAGCAGTATCTTTGCTGAACTTATTCTCAAAATATTTTATTTCGAAACCAAATTGTTCTTTATAATAGTCAAACCATGTTCTGTCGTATGGTTTAGCATCAAAAAAGGCGATTTTCTTCATGATTACTCCTATTTAAACGTATATTTTATTTATAATTTATTATGTCCTTTTTATGTATTTACGATTTAATTAAATCAAAAATGATTAAAAATTTTGCGATGTATAAATCAATTATAATTTACCAATAAGAAAAGTAATTTAACTAGAATTAGTACCAAGCAAATAAATTAATGTTAACGAAATATAAAAAATAGGAGATTCGATTAAGAATCCCCTATTTTTTATTTAAACACTTTACTTTTAACCTCGATTTAATTCTATTTTCCCGCTGGTTACTCTTAAATCAAAGTCTGCACCTCCGTTTTTATAAGTGGAAGTGCCGCTTTTATCTCCTTTGCGAACATTTGGCAACTCAAAATCACTTTGGAAACTTCCCGATGTCACCCCAAAATGTATGGTAAACCCGTCGTTTTCCGGAATTGTTAATGCAATCTTGCCCGAAGACACATCCGCAATAATCGTATTTGGACATTTTTTTGCAAGAATGGTTAAACTGCCGGAAGTGCATTTTGCAGTTATATTTTGAAAAGAGCCGTCAATATCAATCCTTCCGGATGTCGCTTTACAGTCGATTTTTCCGAAATCCAACGATTTGCCATTAATAGAACCGGAAACTGCACTTAAGATGGATTGATCTGCTTTGATGTCCGATAACGAAATTTTACCCGAAGTCGTATCTGCTACAAAATCCTTCGTTTGTATCTTCTGCGCTTCAATCTGGCCTGAAGTACATTTTACATTAATTGTATCATATAGTTTTTGCGGTAGATACACATCAACAACGGAATCGTAACTGTAAAACAAAAACTGGAACCGAGAAAAATGGTTCTTGTTCTGTTTAATACTTAATTTGCCATCTTTTATTTCATATTTTAACTGGCTGTTCTTGTATTTTTTCTGCGTGCTTTCCACAAACCGAATATCTGAATTGTCATTTTGCCTCAGCCGAATATTGCCGCTTTTCCAATCAACCGAGACTTCTTTGATATCATTCCCGGTAATGGTATTATCACTAACCACTTCGTATGAACCGTCAATATTTTTTAGGCTTCTCATGCTGTTTTCTAAAAAGCCGTTATGAAATATGGCAAAAGTCAAAATCATGATAAGAAAGATGGCAACTATGGACCATACCACCAGTTTAAATAAAGCCAAGCCTTTCACGGACATCACCTCTTTATTTCGAAAAAGGCTTTAATGATTTGCTCTACTGCTGCCGCGATAATAAAGATAATCCACGATATATCCCAAATGCCAAAAGCAAAGCTAATAATGAGATAAATCGCGACTGTGAGTGTCCACATTGCAGATGAAATGGATCTACGAATTTGCTTATCTTTATTCTGTGAAGCCTTCCATTCTTTGAATTCCTCAACCATCGTTTCGTCTCTCTTTAAATACTTTGGCTGAGACATAGAATTATAAATCAGCATTCCGGTTGCGGCACCGGCAATGATAAACATAAATGAAACACTAATACTGCCAGGAAGCTGCAGCATTTCACTGCTAAGAATTAAAACCACAATACTTAGGATATAAAGCATAACCGAAACAGACACGATCAGCGCATTTTTTTTCCTCTGTAATTGATACTGCAGCGGCTCGTATCCACTATATTCTTTAAGACTTTCAAATAATTCACTGATGTCTCCAATGCCAGATACAACAATATTAAAAGCTTCGTCTTCGCCTTTACCTGCTTCTGTCAGATAATTTAATTTTTCTGTAAGATTTGCAATCATTTCTTCTTTCAGTTCTGTTGCTTTACGCGTTTTAGGAGCATCTTCAAAAAGCTTTTCAACATAGTTTCTGATATTATCACTCATAAATATAACCCCCTCTTTAGATCAGTCTATCAATTAATTCTTTGGTTGTTTCCCATTCAGCTTTATTATTTTTATAAGTTTTACGGCCTTCCGCTGTAATCGAGTAATAACGGCGGCGTGCTCCTGTATTTTCATCCCCCCAATAGGATGTAATACAACCTGCCTGCTCCAGTCTTCTAAAAGCGGTATATAAAGTAGCTTCTTTCATTTCAAAAACATTACCGGTCTTCTCTTGTATTGTTCGGTTAATTTCATATCCATAACTGTCTTTCTCGATCAAATGTGCCAGTATTATTGTATCTGTATGCCCTCTGATCAGATCCGATGCGATAGACACAATTCATTTCCCTCCTTTGTTCATACAATATACATTGGTTCTACGAGTATAAATTATCACAATATACCTCGCCTGTCAATGTATATTACAAAAAAATTTATATCTAACAAATATACTATATAAAAAAACGGGGATTCAATCAAGAATCCCCGTCTTTCCAAGCTAGTGTTTCATTATTCTCCGAGAAACAAAATAGTCCAACTTAACCATCCCCCACTTTGAATCTTGCTAAACAGCTCGTATCTTAATGGGCTCAAAAAGCAACAACTAAATCGCCTCCCATTGATCATCCAAAACTGACTTGTTCAATGAGGGTACTCGTCCGAAAGGACTAATAACGTACCCAAACATTATTATTGCAGATCATTTTACAATTATGATTTTATCATATTAAAATTAATTACCTTTATTAGATAATATTTCAAAAAAATAGATTTCATTTATTATTATTTTATTTATAAAACGAAAAAAAACCTATACTTCAAAAAGAGTACGGGTTTCTTTTCGTTATGTGTTGTTCCTTCTAATTAGATTTTATAATACTTGTAACTGTGCAATTACTTTATCGATTTTTGCTGGAGAAACGCGCCCTTTTGCCATTTTCAGAACATCTTCAAGCGGCATATTTTGGGACATTTTAATCATAAACGGGCTCATAAACTCAGGAAATTCTTTTAGTAAGATTTCTTTTGCCATCGGATTTTTAAGTATTTCTCCCATTTTGATTTTATAATTTTTCAAATCCATAATCATACCTCCTGCTATTTCTATTGTATGGATCTTTATAGCAAATGGTACACTATTTTGTCGCAATGAAATAAACTAAATAGCTTATTTTTTTGGCAGGTGAATACATCTTCCTAAAGCATCCGCGCATGCTTCCATAAATGCTTCCGAATACGTCGGGTGCGGATGCATAATATCAGCGGCTTCATGTGCAGTAATCTCCATATCCATTAGAACTTTCGCCTCAATAATCATCTCCGTCGCTACGGCTCCTACTATATGGACTCCCAGTATTTCACCATATTTTTTATCAATAATAACTTTTACAAATCCCTCGTTTTCGCCGCTTGCAAGTGCCCGTCCGTTTACCCCTAATGGGAATCGCCCAATAGAGATATCATACTTAGCCTTCGCCTCATCTTCTGTAAGACCAACAGACGCAGCTTCGGGCAAAGTATAAATACAGCTCGGTATTCTTCTTAAATCCGCTTTTTCATTATACCCCAAAGCATTTGCAGCCGCAGCTTCCCCCATCTTAAACGCGGAGTGAGCAAGCGCGCTTTTTGCCGTCAAATCTCCGCATGCGAAGATATTCGGAATATTCGTCCTGCAATAGTCGTCAACGATAACCTTGCCTTTGTCCTGTATGATTTCATCTTTCAATGCTCCCAGACACTCAAGATCCGCTTTTCTTCCGATGGAAACCAGCACTTTATCGGCCTCAATTTGTTCTCCTCCATCTAAGGACAGCACAGGAGAGCCATTCCGATTATCCACCTTTTCGACTTTTCTTCCCGTCAGAACCTTAATTCCTTCCTTTTCAAGAGCCTTTTTGACCGACGCGGAAATATCCTTGTCAAGAAGCTGAACAACCCTATCCATTAGTTCGATAACAGTAACTTCGCTTCCGAAACCTGCAAACGCGGTTGCGATTTCACAGCCGATTACCCCGCCGCCCATAACCGCAAGCCTTTTCGGTACTTCTTTTAGTTCCAGTATTCCGTCGCTTGTAACCACATTTGGCTGATCAAGCCCGGGTATAGGGAGAAGACCAGCCACGGAACCGCCGCAAAGGATTATATTTTTTGCGGTATATTTTTTTCCGTTTTCACTAATTGTATTTTTATCCGCGATTTTAGCTGCTCCCTTTACGTTTACCACACCATAACTTCTAAGAAGTCCTGCCACTCCGCTTGTAAGCTTTTTAACAACAGACTTCTTATAATCATAAACCTTAGGCATGTCTATTGCCATACTGCCAACATCAACATGAATCCCCCTTGACGATGCATGTCGGATCGTATTCATGTATTCGGCGGTTTTAATATAGGTTTTTGTCGGGATACATCCTCTGTTAAGACAAGTCCCTCCGACAACGTCCTTTTCAAACAGTATGACCTTTCCGCCAAGCTGAGCTGCTTTGATTGCTGCGACATACCCTGCGGGGCCGCCGCCTATGATTGCGACATCATACTCATATCGGCCTTCTTTATTAAAATCTTCAATCTGAACAGACTCAACCGGCTTAAGAGGGTCTATTCCCACGGCAGCATTATCGACAGCTTTGATATTACCGCCTGCCTGCACCGGACCTTCGGGCACAACTTCCCCTTGATTACCAATATAGCCAATCACCGTAACAACGGGAACGGTATCACCGTTTTCGAAATATTTGCAAAGGAGAGTTCCTGTTTCTGGGGATTCCACTTCCATCGTCACTTTATCTGTTTCAATAGAAAGTAGCCCTTCCCCTTCTGTAACATGATCTCCGACATTTTTAAGCCATCCGATGATTTTTCCTTCCTTCATGTCCATGCCGGCCTTTGGCATAAAAACTTCAACAGCCATTTTTTTCTCCATTTCCAGACGGCAATCGTCTTGTACTAAATGATGATGGATATAGGGTCTTCCAAAAAGCTCTTTACTGCTTTTAAGAATACCGCGGCTGGTGCGCCGACGACAATTCTGTGGTCGACAGTCAATGACAATCCCAATTTCTTGCGTACGATAACCTGTCCGTCGGCAAGCGCCAGCTCATCTTTAACCGTACAGACGCCGAGAATACCGGCATCAGGCTGGTTGATAATTGGTGAAAAGCTTTCTACATCGAACATTCCCAAATTTGTTACGGTAAAAGTCGATCCTTTTAACTCATCTAACGTAAGCTTTCCTTCCCTGGCTCGTTTTGCAAGTTCCTTCGATTGTTTAGATAGTTCCTCAAGACTCAGCTTGTCGGCATCTCGAATAACCGGGACAATCAACCCTTTGTCAGTGGCAACCGCCATACCGATATGAATGGCATTTTCTTTATAAATAACATCATCGCCCTCTATACTGACAAGGATATTCTTATTAAGATGAAGAGCTTTTGCTACGGCTTTGACAACAAAATCGTTAATTGAAATTCTGTCCGCTTTTTCTCTTTTTGCGTTTATTTTTTCCCTCATTACCAGCAGTTCCGTAACATCAGCGGACATATTTAATGTAATAGGCGGTATTTCCGTATGTGATTTTAACATTCTTTCTGCGATAATCTTTCTGATACCGCTGATTTTTTCTTTATGGTAGCCCTCCGGAGATGCTTCTTTTCCCTGCATTTCATTATTTGCAGCCATGGCAGCAGAAGAAGCGCCCAGTATATCTACTTTCAGGACTTTACCTTTGTACCCTGTGCCGGAAACGGAACGAATGTCGATTTGTTTGTCTTCTGCGATTCTGTTGGCAAGAGGCGTTATAGCAACCTTTTTGTCCTTATTTAGTTCAGATAGTTTAGTCTCAATATCTTTCGCTTTTACCTCGCCCATTTTACCCGTAGCAATTATAGTATTCAGAGAAATTCCATTTTCTTTCGCCAGTTTTTTGGCATAAGCAGAAGCGGGAACATATCCGTAAACGGTATTACTTTCTGTTTTTTCATTCTGAATCTGTGATAATTCCTTTGTCTTAGACGGCACTACCCCTATCACTGCATTATCGGCGGCTTTGACGTCACCGCCAGCTTGTGTCGGCCCCGCAGGCACCGCTTCGCCGGCATTTCCTACATACCCGATAACCGTTACTACCGGTACCGTCGCGCCGTCTTCAAAATATTTGCAGAGGAGGGTGCCTTCGGCAGGGGATTCTACTTCCATCGTCACTTTATCCGTTTCAATGGAAAGAATCCCTTCGCCATCAAGAACCTTATCGCCGACATTTTTCAGCCAGCTTACGATTTTTCCTTCCTTCATGTCCATGCCGGCTTTCGGCATAAATATCTCAACAGCCATATTGACCTCCATTCGCTCCGCTTATATATACCATTAAATCCTCCCATGTTAATGGAGGTTAATAGCATGTGCCGCGGTTGCCGCTTTCAGGCTGGCGGCACGCCTGTAATCAATTGTTAGTGTGATTTTTCACACTAACCTCCTGTTCTTTGTAACGTATCTGACAAGTTTACGCTAAAACGTCTCTGATCGCCTGCGCGATTTTTATTTCATCGGGCAGAACTCCTTTTTCAAGGATGGGACAGAATGGAACAGGTACGTCTTCTGATGCTAGTCTCTTAATCGGAGCGTCCAGATAATTGAAGGCCTCGCTTTCAGCAATGGATGCCGCAATTTCGCCGCCCAGTCCGCCGGTTTTTACTGCTTCATGGACTACGATCAAATGTTTCGTCTTTTTGACCGATTCAATAATCGAGGGCTTATCCATCGGCAATAATGTTCTCAGGTCGATCACTTCCGTCTGGATGCCTTCCTTGGAAACCGCTTCGGCCGCTGCAAGGCACATATGCACCATTCTGCCGTAGGTTACAATCGTGCAGTCTTTGCCCTCGCGTTTCATATCCGCGACTCCGAGCGGGATCGTATATTCTTCCTCCGGGACCATTCCCTTTGTTCTATACAAAAGCTTCTGCTCCAAGAACATAACAGGATTATTATCCCTGATCGCGGATTTCAAAAGTCCCTTCGCGTCATATGGCGTGGACGGAATAACGACTTTTAATCCCGGAACATGACAAAGCATCGCTTCCAGCGACTGTGAATGCTGTGCAGCGGCTCCCGTTCCGCCTCCTGACGCAGTCCTTAGAACCATAGGCACACTCACCTTGCCCCCGAACATATACCGCATTTTCGGAGCCTGGTTGATAATCATATCCCAACAGACCGCCATAAAGTCGGAAAACATAATTTCCACAACGGGCCTCATGCCCGCCACAGCCGAACCGATGGCACAGCCGACAAAGGCAGTTTCGGAAATCGGCGTATCAATAATTCTTTCTGGACCGAACTCATCGATCATACCGCCCGATACACCGAAAGCGCCGCGGTAAACACCGATATCTTCGCCCAACATATATACATTTTGGTCTCTTCTCATTTCTTCGCTGATCGCTTCTTTAATTGCATTCGCATATGTCATTTCTATTTTTCCCATCGAAAAACGCCCCCTCAATCCGCATAAACGTCGTTATATACATCTTCCAGCTTTGGATAAGGACTATCCAAAGCAAACTTGACTGCACCCTCGATTAAATCGGTTGTTTCCTTTTCAACCGCATCAATCTCCTCCTGGGTGCAAACGCCGTTTTCTATAAGCTTTTCCTTCCAACGCTTTATCGGGCATTTTTCTTTCCAGGACGCGATTTCTTCTTTTGTTCTGTACAGATTGCCGTCGCTTTTCGAGTGCCCCGATATACGATACGTATTCTCCACAATCATCATCGGTCCGTTGCCTTCGGCTACATATTTTCTTGCTTCTTTAATCGTATTGTAGACTTCCCATACGTCGTTGCCGTCAATTGTTTTTGCCGGAATCATATATGGCTTTGCCCTGTTCGCAATATCGGTATCTTTCATTACTTTTGTAATATGTGTGCTCATCCCGTATGTGTTATTTGTACATATAAAAAGAACAGGAAGATTCCAAACAGATGCAAGGTTTAGCGATTCGTGAAACACACCTTCATTCGAAGCGCCGTCGCCGAAAAACGCAACTGTTACGATATCTTCCTTCCTTTTCTTATGAGCAAAAGCCACACCGCACGCGAGAGCGAGTGAGGGTCCCAATATTCCGTTTGCACCAAGAACACCGCGGTCTTTATCGGCGATATGCATTGATCCGCCTTTTCCTTTACAAACGCCGTTTGCCCGTGCAAATATTTCAGCCATCATTTTGTAAACATCGATACCCTTGCAAACCGCCTGGCTGTGACCTCTGTGTGTAGCATATATTTGGTCTTGCGGCTCTAAAGCTCCGCATGTTCCCGCCGCTGTTCCTTCCTCACCTATGCTCAGGTGAGTCGTGCCGTGTATCATTCCCAGCGAAAAATAATACTGTACCTTTTCTTCAAATTTTCTTGACGTAAGCATTTTTCTTAAAAGTTCGATTGCAATGTTTTTGTCAATTGCACTTTTTTTAGTCGCCATCTTTATTCTCCCTTTGCCGCACGTTAAAACGTTTTATATATGTACCTTTCCATTTAATTTTATAGTATTGCTTAGAAGTTGAATGATTTATATTAACTTTGCAATAATCAAATCGCAAACAGAATCCATCCCAATCTTTGTTAGGAACGCAGTTCCCTGAATAACCGGCGCACTGGTTCGAAAATTCTCAAGTCCGATTGTCACAATTAGATCCGGCTTAACATCTTCGATCTTCACTTCATATATGTTTGCGCCCACAACATCCACATCCAGCCCTTTCTTCGTGGCATAATCCTTGATATAGTTCACTGCAAAATCTCTTTTATGGGCAGATGTACCCGTTGCAACCAGTATTTTTTTCATTTAATCGTCCCCCCCTCGTATAGCCGCACCTTTCAAGTTGCCCGAAAATCTCTTGTAATGTGTCTTTATTTTCTTTGTTTTACGAGTTCGTCGGGAACAAATTCCGTTCCCTGTCCATAATAATCCCAAATCTGAACAGCCTGCTCTATTTGCGCGGGTGTAAGCATAGAAATGCTGCCGGCTGATTTCGCTACCAAATACGTTTTAGCGGCTTCTTCCATATAAACGCAGGCAAACAGCGCTTCTCTGAGTGTTTTCCCCACGGTAATAACTCCGTGGTTTTTTAATATAACAGCTAACGTCTTTCCTAGATTTTCGACTGTCTGAATGCCCATGTCAATGCTCATTGCCGACACAAACGGACATACCTTAACAGCTCCCTTTGTTGCGTTTGCAAGAGTTGTCAACATAACCGGGAATTCATCCTGGATAAGCCCGACTGCCGTCGCATATGGCTGATGCGTGTGAATAATTGAATTAACATCAGTACGATGCTTGAAAATATATAAAAGCGCTTTTGTATCCGAAGACGGTTTTCTGTTTCCTTCGATGATTTTCCCTTCGGGATCCATCACAAGTACATCATCAGGTACCATTTCCGAATAGATCATTCCGGAAGGAGTAATCAAAATATCTCCGTTTTCCATTCTAGCGCTTACATTTCCGCCGGAAAGAGCAATCAGTTCATATCGGTCCATCATGATTCCCGTTTTAATGATTTCCTGCTTTTGAAGCTCGTACATTTTGAATGCCTCCTAAGTTATTCTTTCAAACCGGCTTTACAGCTTTCCCTGATGATTTGCATTACTTCAGAAGGTTCTTTGCATTTCATAATGGCTTTAACATTTTCTTCGTTTCCGAAAAATGTCATAAGAGAAGACAGCATTTTAATACTATCGTCCATCTTCTTTAAGGAAAGGCAAACAATAACGTAGACATTCAGCGCCTCACTCGGGTCTCCCATATTGTAAAAAATAACCGGTTTTTTAGGTACTGCAATGGTAACGGCTATTTCCTTGTTATGCTCGGGATACGTGTGCGGAATTGCAATATTATATTCTCCGACCGGTAAACCTGTCGGGTATTCGTTTTCCCTTTTAAGCAGTCCTTCCGCAAAGGTTTCTCTTACAATTCCCTTTTCTATCAGGACTTTTGAAATATTATTAAGTACTTCATCCCTGGTGTCTCCTTCAACACCCAAAAGAATCAAGTCTTCTCTCACT
>JANZZB010000276.1 GCA_026419635.1 Clostridiales bacterium
GGCAAGCCCTTGATTGTGGAAGGTGGCCCCGAAAGTCCGCGTTCGATAGGTGACGACGAGGTGGCGTATGTCATGCCTCTTATGTGGCCACTCATACCGACAGGCGGCTTTTCATTGCCGATTACGGGAATTTCCGGATTCTGAGTGTGAAACTGGATTATCACAATTCGGTCGTGGTCCCTCTCAAAGAGATTCCTGATGCAGCGGGAAGGTCGGCACCTCGCGAATAATTGCGTTGCTTTCGCACGGGCAAGGAGGTAGAAGAGCGCCCGTTCAACGGTGAAACGCGAAGGAGTAGTGGCTCCACCCGGAAGAAAAGAAATGAAGAACAGCGAACTTAAACCCGTAAAACATTTTATTCGTCAGATCATTGAAGAAGATCTCGCGGCTGGCAGGTATGGCGGCCGTGTCATAACCCGTTTTCCACCTGAACCGAACGGTTATCTGCACATTGGGCATGCCAAGGCCATCTGCCTGGATTTTGGGATGGCCCTTGAATACGGGGGGCGTTGCCATTTGAGGATGGACGATACGAACCCGACC
>JANZZB010000277.1 GCA_026419635.1 Clostridiales bacterium
GCTTTACTCTGTCTTTATGTTTTGATTTATCTGAAGTCTTTACTTTGTCAGCTGGCGCTGCTCTATCTGCGAACTTAGTTTTTCCTGATGTTTTGCTCTTTTCCTGTTTCTTATTTGGTCCTCTTTTTGACGCCCTGTCTTCAGTCCTTTGAAAACCACCCTGTTCTATTCTTTTCGGCCTTATCAGACACTTCTTTCCAAAGCCTATCAAATCTTCCCGTCCGGCTTCCTTCAAAGCCTCATAGACAAGCTGATAGTTCTCTTTTTTTCTATATTGGAGCAATGCTCTTTGCATTGCTTTCTCCTTGGGCGATTTAGGCACATATAAAGGCTTCATGCTTCTAGGATCAAGGCCTGTATAGAACATGCAGGTTGATAAAGTCCCCGGAGTAGGATAAAAATCCTGTACCTGCTCAGGCGTATAGCCAAGGTCGCGTAAATATTCCGCCAATTCCACCGCTGCATTCAGGTCACTGCCCGGATGGCTAGAAATCAGATAAGGTACCAGATACTGCTCCTTATTCAGTTTCTTGTTT
>JANZZB010000278.1 GCA_026419635.1 Clostridiales bacterium
GATAAATCGATACCCAAAGTCTATCCTCAGGTATCTCCATTACTTTGGTTACAAATTCCCATGCCCATGCCGTAGCTTCCCTTTTAAAATAATCGCCAAATGAGAAATTCCCGAGCATTTCAAAATATGTGCCATGGCGCGCAGTTTTGCCGACACGCTCAATATCCGGAGTTCTGATACATTTCTGGCAGGTAGTTACCCTTTTTCGGGGCGGTGTGAGCTCACCTGTAAAGAATTTTTTTAGCGGTGCCATTCCTGAGTTTATGAGAAGAAGAGATTTATCATTATTCGGCACAAGTGAAGCTGAGGGCATTCTTAAATGTCCCTTACTCTCAAAAAACGATAAATATTTTTCCCTGATTTCATTAAGACCCATATAATTCATAAAAAACACATCCTTGAATAAAATTAGTTATAAAAATAAACAGACCTTCACCCCTGTAAAACAGGGACGAAGGTCACATAGCTACCGCGGTACCACCCTAATTGCGCATAACGCGCCGCTTTAATCCTTAACGCGGATAAACGTCATAGT
>JANZZB010000279.1 GCA_026419635.1 Clostridiales bacterium
CGGGTATGCTGCCATCGGTGAAAAGAGCCTGGCACAGGAAAAATGCAACACCATCATGGCATCGGCTGTTGAAAAGGGTGCAGAAGCGATGATTACTGCATGTCCGCTCTGCATGTACAATCTGGAGACAAACAGCACAGAGCAAACACTGCCGGTATACTATTTCACCGAGCTGTTGGCAGAAGCGCTGGGTGTGAAGTAAAGGAGGAATGATTCGTGCACGCAACGGAAAAAGAAATGGCCGAAAGTATTGTGAGAATCAGCGGTGTCAATACCAGGAAGTGCATGAAGTGCGGAAAATGCTCCGGTACATGCCCTGCATTTCATGAAATGGATATTCATCCCCATCAATTCATCTCCATGGTGGAAAAAGGAAAAATCACAGCACTCATAGAGTCAAAATCACTGTGGAAATGCCTTTCATGTTTTGCATGTGTGGAGCGCTGCCCAAGAAATGTGGAACCTGTAAAGCTCATTGAAGCGGCCAGGCTCTCGGTGATACGCAAACAAGGGGAAAATCGTTTAAAAGCAGAT
>JANZZB010000280.1 GCA_026419635.1 Clostridiales bacterium
ATGTGTATAAGAGACAGGGTAGGAATAAGGGAAGATGGATATTATATTAAGAAAAATAGATTTAAAGTTCTCGAAGATATCGTAAACAATACAAACAACTTTGATAAACATCTTGAAGATCTTTTAAAAAGAGGAAGGAACAATACTTATGTTCAATATGTTCTTGTGGAATTTTTGATTTATTATTATAAAACAACTAAGGATGATAAATATAAGGATTTGGCCTATAAAATTGCAAATGAACATAATCTTACAAAACATTATGAAACATTTTTTGATGCTTTTTTAAAAAAGTCTACAAAGATAAGAACTGCCTTTGATTATTCAAAATACCCTTTAAACCTTATTTATTTGTTATCTTATGAAAGAAGGCAGGTTATAAACGCTGTTAAAAGGAATAATGATTTTGATCTTATTGAAGATTTTATCGGTAAGATTAATATGGTAACGAATTTAGATGATGTGTTTAACAACGCAAAGGATATAATAAATAAGTATTTTTTTACTAAGGGTATAGC
>JANZZB010000281.1 GCA_026419635.1 Clostridiales bacterium
GCATAAAATATTCTGCCCAATGACCATCCAAATCGCAGACAGGATTTACCGATGGAATGTCCTCTTGCGTTGCAGCTTTCCTGAGTTGGGTTGGTTGTGTCTCCTCCGCTTGGAAGGAAAAAGCGGAAGGAAAACCTATGCTACTTTGCACTTCCGTTTGCGGAGCAAGCTCACCGGGAGCGGCAAAGGAAGAAAGCGGGAAGCTGAATATGGTCATGCTAAGCGCAAACCATGCAAAGAGGATACGTTTCATGGGAAAGGACTCCTTTTTCAGCGCTTATGATTTTTCGCCTTTCTGCGCGGAGACAGACAGCGCCAGCTCTTGAAGCTGCTGCTCGCTGACAAAGCTGGGACAGGCGGTCATGGGTTCGGAGGCATTCTGCACTTTTGGGAAGGCAATGACGTCGCGAATGGAATCCGCTCCTGCCATCAGCATGCAAAGACGGTCGAGACCGTAGGCAAGACCACCGTGCGGAGGGGCGCCGAACTTAAAGGCATTAATGAGATGTCCAAATTG
>JANZZB010000282.1:0-272 GCA_026419635.1 Clostridiales bacterium
TACACTACCAATGATTAAGGCATTTTTTAAATGATAGACTATTGCGAAAAATGCTATAACTATAATATATATAAGGTAAAATGGACTATTTATACCTCCTGAATTTCCTATGGCGCAGGTGACAATTAGCATTTCGAATATAGCCATAATAAATGGATATTCAAATGCCAAAATTTTTCTTAATTTTTTGAAAAATACCAGTATTAACGCATATAAAAAATATATTAAGAGAAAAGAAAAAATTTCAATTTTTTTATATAATCCAAATCCAT
>JANZZB010000282.1:282-514 GCA_026419635.1 Clostridiales bacterium
CCTAAAAATAGGCACAAAAGAATCGTACAAATCGAAATGGATCTTTGCGATATGTGATGTATTTTTAATCAAACCATACCCTCCCCTACTATGGGCAAATGCGATTCGAATCGCATTTGTTCAGTGGACATTATATAAAGCATACCATAAAATTACATAACTGCAATATATTCACATATTAAAAAGAAAGTGGTTAAGATTTTCCCAGGTCTTAACCACTCCTCTTTTTTAA
>JANZZB010000283.1 GCA_026419635.1 Clostridiales bacterium
GGAGTATATTGGTCAATCAAACGCTTATAATAGAGCCGCACTACCGGTGACGTCAGAATTATCGGAGATAATACTGCTCCTCCGGCTTTATTTACCTCAGTCATATGAGCAGTTACAATTTTCTGCATGATTACAGGATCCATGCTTAAATATGCGCCCTGCTCCGATTTCTTTAAACTTCCCATAATAATATTTTCTATATCAGGGCTCAAGGCTATTACCTTAACTTTTCCGCCCTCAGTGAATTTTCTTGTAATTGTGCGTTTTAACGCCTGTCTTACATATTCGGTAAGCAGATCGGTATCCTTGATTGTAGTTCCGTACTCGCCAATGGCTTCAAGAATCGAAGTAAGGTCTCTTATCGGAATCTGTTCAAGCAATAGCAGGCATAAAACCTTTTGCAGGTCGCCTATGCTTATTACTGAGGGGACAACGTCCTCAACCAGCTCCTTGTTTTCTTTTTTCATATTCTCAAGCAGTGAGTTTACTTCTTTTCTTCCTATAAGCTCTGCTG
>JANZZB010000029.1:0-7789 GCA_026419635.1 Clostridiales bacterium
CATCATTCTCGCCCGTCAGGTTGGCGTTCCTGCTATCGTTGTTTTCTTAAACAAAGTTGATCAGGTTGATGACGAAGAATTACTTGAACTCGTTGAGATGGAAGTCAGAGACCTTCTTTCAAAAGAGAAATTCCCTGGCGATGACATCCCCATTATCAAAGGTTCTGCATTAAAAGCACTTGAAAGCACTTCAACAGATGTTAATGCTCCTGAGTATGCATGCATTAAAGAACTGATGGATGCTGTTGACAGCTACATCCCGACCCCGGACAGAAAAGCGGATCTTCCGTTTATTATGCCTGTTGAAGACGTGTTTACCATCACCGGCCGTGGAACCGTTGCTACCGGTAGAGTTGAGCGCGGACAGTTAAAGTTGAGCGAAGAAGTTGAAATTGTCGGATTGATGGAAGCACCGAGAAAAACCGTTGTTACCGGCATTGAAATGTTCCGTAAGCTGCTTGATTACGCTGAAGCAGGCGACAACATCGGAACATTGCTCAGAGGTGTTCAGAAGAACGAGATCGAGCGTGGTCAGGTTCTTGCAAAACCCGGCTCTATTAAACCTCATACAAAGTTCAGAGGCCAAGTTTACGTTCTTTCTAAAGATGAAGGCGGACGCCATACACCGTTCTTTAACAATTATAGTCCCCAGTTCTACTTCCGTACAACCGACGTTACCGGTGTTATCGAACTCCCTGAAGGTGTTGAGATGTGCATGCCTGGCGACAACGTTGAGATGGATGTCGAACTGATCACTCCGATCGCTATCGAAGAAGGACTCCGCTTTGCTATCCGTGAAGGCGGAAGAACCGTTGGATCGGGCGTTGTAATTAAAGTTTACGCTTAATTAGCGTGAATTGTATAAATAAAACCGCTTCTATGAAGCGGTTTTGTTTTTTATGCAGACTTGGAGTAGAACAGTTCCGGACAATTTCTAGAAGCTTTGTTAAACTTAAATTTCGCTTGACAAATGTTTAGCGTTTGCTTAAAATAATATTGTAAATTTAATAGTCTTCGGGGCGGGGTGTAATTCCCCACCGGCGGTAAAAGTCCGCGAACGCGAAAGAAATGCGCGCTGAATCGGTGCAATTCCGATACCGACGGTATAGTCCGGATGTGAGAAGACAAAACCATATTGGTTTTTCATGCGCCCCGTAGAAGGGCGCTTTTTATATGCGTCCGGAAAGGAAGAAATATGAAAATTTCAAGAACCAAACAATTGACTACACTGGCTATTTTTGCAGCAATTTCAATTATTCTTGCCTATTTAATTCATTTCCCAATCTTTCCTCAAGCTGCATATTTAGAGTACGATCCGGCTGATGTAACTATTTTGATTGCATCATTTATTTTTGGGCCTATGTGGGGGCTTGGACTTATTTTTTGTGTTGCTGCAATACAGGCAATGACGGTCAGTGTATCTTCGGGAATAATAGGATTTTTCATGCATTTTATAGCAACAGGTGCATTTTGCATAGCGGCAGGCATGATTTATAAATACAAGAAGAACACGAAGAGTGCCGTGATCGGATTGCTTATCGGTGTAATTTCAATGACTGCAATTATGATTCCGCTGAATTTAATTTTTACACCAATGTACGGTGTACCTTTAGAAGCAGTAAAGCAAATGATGATACCTGTCACTATTCCTTTTAACCTTGTAAAAGCAGGTATTAATGCAATTCTTGCTTTCTTACTCTATAAAAAAATAGAGAAAATTATTAATCCAACAGGTAGAATATAGTGATCAATCATTAATTTAATAAAAGCACGGCCGTTTTTAGGCCGTGTTTTTTTGTCAATTAAAATTAAATATTAATTAGAAAGATTCTGTGCTATAATATAACACAAATGTTTACGGAGAAAATTTTGAACTAATAGAGTTTTTTTCACGTTGCTACTGGAGCATGGACAGGCTGCAATCGCAGCTGCTTTTTTTGGATATGCCTTTGGAGAAAGCGATCCTTTCCATTCTGGGTGGAGTTTTGGTTGCTGGATTCATCTTAATAGGTGTATCCTATCGTTTTAGAAATCTTCTTAATATGTGACAGGAACCCTAAAGGATTACAAGGCATACCCTATAACGATGGAGGTGGGCCTTATGCAAGAAAATCTGATTCTGGGTCTGTTTTTGTTTTTTTTAATTGTTGCAGGGGTAATCGGAATTATCAGATTTTTATATGCTTTTTTGAACACGTCGCCGGAAACAGGAGATTCAGAAATTAATGTTACAATCCATTTAAAAGGGAATGCCGAAGTGGAACAGGTCTTACGTGCAGCCAAAGAGATGCGTAATATGTTTTTCCCGACTGCAAATGTTTTAATCCTATGTGAAGAAAACTTCGAAGGAAAGGCGATTGCGAAAAAAGCCTCACTGCTTTATAAATTTGACTTTGAGGAAATTCCTTAAGAGGAATATAAAGGAGAACTATCGGCGGGGTACATAATGGAACTTCAGGAATTAACAATAATCAGTGGCACCGTATTGTCGCTCATCTATCAAAATGATGAGAGTGGCTATACGGTGCTGCGGCTTTTACAGGATTCACTTGAAGAAATTACAGCTGTCGGGTGCATGCCATTTTTATGTAAAGGGGAAATTGTAAGGCTTTTTGGTATATGGACTACACATATTTCTTACGGTGATCAGTTTTCCGTTGTACAGTTTGAACGATGCATTCCGGCAGATGAAGAAGGAATACTTTCATATTTATCAGGCGGAGCCGTAAAAGGGATTGGGCCGAAAACGGCAGAACGAATCGTAAGACGGTTTGGTACAGAAAGTCTTTATATTATTTCTACCGATCCTGAAAAGCTTACTGAAGTTAAAGGAATTACACTTCAAAAAGCAATTTTAATCAAGCAGGAATATAACCGGCGGGCGTCATTAAGCGTATTGACAGATTTTATTGTAACGAATGCTTTGCCGGTACAGCTTGCATTTCGTTTATACAGGCAGTATGGGGAGTTTGCTTTTGAAGAATTAAAGAAAAACCCATATCTGATCTGCAGCGATTTTTTAGGCGGTGACTTTTCTAGTGCAGATCGAATTGCAGAATCATTCGGCATTAACGGAGATGATTTTGTCCGGGTGGATGCCGGTATACTTTTTGAACTTTTTTATAATCTTCAAAACGGACATGCTTTTATTCCCCGGGAAAAGCTGATACAAGCATCATGCAGTCTGTTGTCTGTAGAACATGAGGCCGTTGAAATTGGACTGGATCGTTTATCATGCACAGGACAAATTATTATTGAGGAAATTTGTCTTGAAAACGCGGTATACTTGTCCGGGATGTTTGCAACGGAAAGTGCAGTGGCAAGAAAAATAAGAGAATTATCAGGCATACATATGAACGACAGCAGGGTCGCAAAAGAGGCTGTCACAAAAGTAGAGAAAAAAACCGGAATACAATATGCGAAAGAACAAAAAGAAGCGCTGAACGCATGTGCTCATAATAGCGTAACTGTTTTGACAGGTGGTCCGGGTACGGGAAAAACAACAGCGGTACGAGGAATGTTAGAGCTTTTTGATTTACTTCATCTTGAGACATCTCTTTGTGCCCCAACTGGACTAGCGGCTAAAAGGCTTTCGGAGCTTTGCGGAAGAGACGCCTCTACAGTGCACAGACTTCTTGAAGCAAATTTTTCTCAGGAAGAAAACAAAATGACATTTCAAAAAAATGAAAAAAACCAGTTAAATGCAAAAGCTGTTATTATTGATGAATCATCAATGCTTGATATCACGCTTGCAGCGGCGCTGCTTAATGCAATAAAACCCGGAACAAAACTTGTTTTTGTCGGTGATGCAGACCAGCTGCCCTCTGTCGGACCGGGAAATTTTCTTCGGGATTTAATTGCGAGCAACCTTGTGCCAACGATCAAGCTGACCAAAATATTCAGACAAGCAAGTACGAGTGATATTATATTAAATGCACATAGAATAAACCGGGGAGAAAGCCCTGATTTAGAAAAGAACAATGGTGATTTCTTTTTTGTCAGCAGAAGAACCCCCGAGGCATTGATGAATACGGTACGCGAGTTATGTTTAAAACGGATTCCTGAGAGCTTCGGTTACAAAAGAGATACTATTCAGGTTATCTGTGCTTCGAGAATTGGGGATTCGGGTACAAATGCCTTAAATCAAGCTTTACAGGAAGTGCTGAATCCACCGTCTGCTCAGAAGCAAGAATTAATATTTGGGTCGATAATTTTTCGTGAGGGTGACCGCGTAATTCAGGTAAAAAATGATTATAATCTTATATGGCGGCGTGACGATACTGGAGAAGTCGGTACAGGAATCTTTAACGGAGATATTGGAAAAGTAGTCAAGATAGATCAAAAAATCCAAATGGCAACGGTTCTTTTCGATGATAAAACAGTGGACTTTCCGTTTTCAGAACTGGGCAAATTAGAGCTTTCTTATGCGGTAACTGCTCATAAAGCACAGGGAAGTGAATTTGACGCAGTCGTTCTTTGCCTGATGCGTGTCCCAAGGCGATTAATGATGAGAAGTATTTTATATACAGCAGTGACCAGGGCTAAAAAGCTTTTGGTTATAATAGGGGAACGTGAGACGGTGGAATTTATGGTCAAATCTGATCAGAAAGCAAAGCGGTACAGTGCGCTTCGGGCAAGATTGTCAGAAGATTGATTGTATAGAAAATTTTATGTCTATAATGAAACAGAACACATGATTTTTGGAGCGGAATATGAGACTTTTATCGTACCTGTTTCCACCGCGATGTATATTGTGTACACAAGTGCTAAAAGAGGAAAACTCTTATTTTTGTCCGGAATGCCGGAATACGGCTCCATTTGTAAAAACGCAGCAGTTAAAAACGGGTGTGCCGTTTTTATCAGGAAATACGTCTGTTTTTTATTACGAAGATAAGGTAAAAAGATCTATAAGACGCCTGAAATATTACAAGAAACCACAATATGCAGTTGCATTTGGAATGCTACTGGCAAACGAACTTGAAAAAGAAATGGAGGAACCGTTTGATGTTATCACGTGGGTTCCTGCTTATCGATTTAAAACATTTAGGCGCGGATACAATCAAGCGGAACTGATTGCAAAACAGGTCGCAAAGCTCATGAGTATTCCGGCACGTGGGTTACTGACCAGAACCCGGCCCACCCGCCCGCAAAACGGGCTTACAAAATCCCAAAGAAAAGCGAATGTGCTCGGCGCGTTCTGCTGCTGTGTGCCTGAAGAAGTGATACATAAAAAACGTGTGCTATTAGTGGACGATATTTTGACAACGGGTTCTACTGCTTCTGAATGTGCAAGAATGCTTTTTGAATCGAAATGTCAGGAAGTTTATCTGGCAACGGTAGCAAAAACTAGGGAAAAATAAAAAAATATTGAAAAAATTACGCGAAATGGATATAATGATAAAGATAAAAAGATGTAAGTAAATGATATAAAGACGTTAATATTCAGATGAGGTGTAAAAATGTTTTCGAATGATATTGGCATAGATTTGGGCACGGCTTCAATCCTTGTATATGTAAAGGGTAAGGGTATTGTTTTGTGTGAGCCGTCCGTAGTCGCTGTTGATAAAACAACCGGGAAAATATTGCAGGTCGGAGCGGAAGCTCAGAAAATGCTCGGCAGAACTCCCGGAAATATTGTTGCGATTCGTCCTATGCGCGAAGGCGTTATTTCCGATTACGTAATGACGGAAAGAATGATCAAAGAGTTCATACACAAAGTATGCGGCGTTAGATTGTTTAAACCTAACTTAATTATTTGCGTTCCCAGCATTATTACGGAAGTCGAGGAAAGAGCAGTAATCGATGCCGGACGTCAGGCGGGAGCGCGCCGCGTCTGTTTGATTGAAGAGCCTGTTGCTGCAGCAATCGGTGCCGGTATTGATATATCTAAGCCAAACGGAAATATGGTAGTTGACATCGGCGGCGGAACAACGGATATCGCAGTTATTTCTTTAGGCGGTATTGTTGAATCGACTTCTATTAAAGTTGCCGGCGATAAATTCGATGAAGCAATCGTCAAATACGTGCGCCGTAAGCACAATGTATTAATCGGTGAGCGTACGGCGGAAGATTTAAAGATGAGCCTTGGTTGTGTGTTCCCGCGTCCTGAAGAAAAAACGATGGAGGTCAAGGGCAGATGCCTGATGACAGGACTTCCTAGAAACTTCACTGTTACTTCGTCCGAGATGCTGGAGGCTTTTGAAGAGGTTACGGTTCGCATAATTGAAGCGATTCATTCCGTTTTGGAACGTACCCCTCCGGAACTTGTAGCGGATATCTCGACAAACGGAATTCTGATGACAGGTGGCGGCAGTTTGGTTTGGGGATTTGACAAACTTATATCATCAAAAACGGGTATAGCAACACATATTGCAGATGATGCTATTTGCTGTGTGGCAAACGGAACGGGAAAAGCCCTGGAGAATATCGATCAGATGCAGGACGGAACAATGGACTTGTCACGCAAGCGCCAAATGATGTAATTTAGATACAGAGTATATTTAGATATTTAAAAAAGAACGTTAAAAAAGCATCGGAGTGTTCCGATGCTTTTTTTATTATGCTATACGCTCTTTGATTAAATGGATTGAATAAAATTAACGCCGGGAAGAGACATTAATTCTTGAATGAACTCGGCACGGTTTTGCTGACTATCCCGTTTTAAGGCCAGAGTTATTCCGACTGAATTGCTATCTGACCGTATTCTTTCCATGTTTATATCATCAATAAAGATATTCTTATTCTCAATAAACTGTTTTACACCTTCAAAAAATGAAACTTCCCTCATCTCCATATAAATGTATATATAGCGGGACTTATTTTTTAGAGAGGCATCAAAGCCGTATAGCACGGTAATAATGGCAAAAATCAGAATTCCACCGAGAATGGCACCTACATAGAAACCGATACCGACAGCAAGTCCGGCACAGGCGGATGCCCAAAGACCTGCAGCCGTAGTGAGGCCACGAACCTTTTGCCTTCCTGTTACAATAATTGTCCCGATTCCTAAAAAACCAATGCCGCTGATGACCTGCGCACCAAATCTGGCGGGGTCAGAACTTAAAAAAAGTTTTTCTGATATATATTGATTAGTAAGCATTGCAAGAGCTGCGCCAATGCAAATAAGCATGTGAGTGCGCAGTCCTGCTGCCTGATGATGCTGTCCTCGTTCGTAGCCTATAAAAGCACCAATTAATGCCGCAAGAAAGAGCCTGAGGGTGATCGAATATATGTTTATATGGATAAGATCAATGTCCATAATACCCTCCTCTTCATTTAGGATATCTCAATAATTCCTTCGGCTACACCCGTTATACTGAATCCCCCATCTTTTGTAACGACGAATGTCTCTTCCACACCGGACATGCCAAATTCGGGAATTCCCTTTTTTGGTTCAATCGCAATGACCATTCCTTCTTGAAGAGGCATATGGCAACCTTTTGCCAGAACCGGCAATTCGTCAATGTTGAGCCCGATGCCATGTCCCAAAAACTTACAAGAGCGTTTACCAAACCCCATAAAGTTTTCTTTGAATTCGTCGCTAAGCGTGCCTGTAATTTTGTTATAAACGTCGCACGCAGGAATTCCAGGGCGAAGCATTTCAGCTGTTTTCATCATGATTTCATGACACGCCCAATAAGCATCAATCGCTGCCTGTGGCGGATTTTTACCATAATAGTAGATCTGTGTTTTGTCCGAATGGTAACCGCAGATACCAAATCCGGTATCGACGAAGATGCTATCTCCTTTTCTTAACAGACGGCTTCTGCTGCCGAGAGGTGGGATTGCC
>JANZZB010000029.1:7799-13301 GCA_026419635.1 Clostridiales bacterium
GATTGCCGAACACATTCTGGCATTTCCGCCCGGACTGTCAAAATATGTGCCTAGCAGTGAATTTTCAGAAAAAGCAATTTCTCCGCAAACCGATTCGGACTGGGGCATGGAAAAGCGCGTTACTCCGTGATGACCTAGATGCACCATGGCAGCATAAAGATCCGCGTAGAGTTCTGCTTCACTTATATTCTCGCGAAAAAGATTCGGCACAATATTCTGATACAAATGATTATGTGCACGGCCAGCAGCTTTCATCAAACAAAGCTCATTTTCGCTTTTTACCGCGCGAAGAGACAATATTACGGAATCTATGGGACGTATAGCACTGATTTCAAAGTACTTCTGAAGACGAGAAAGCGTTGCCATGGAAGTGGCTTCCGCATCAAAACAGATTACACCACACTTTGATCCAAGAATATGTGCAGCGTCTCTATAACTTCCCATCGGGTAAATATGTTCTAGTGTTGAATCCTGCTTTGCACGTTCATAGTCACGGCGCACAAATAGTACTGCTTTTCCCTCACGCTTAATAATCAGCAAGGAATCCTGAATCGTACCCGTAAAGTAATATTGATTTAAGCGGTCAAAAATAAAACATGTCTCCCATTCCGGGATAGAGCAATCCATTGCCTTTATAAAACGGGAAAGTCTTTCTTTATGTTCTAACGTCCAATCTATTTGATCATTATAATATTTTTCGAAATCTAACATCAATTATTTCTCCGATTGACTAATTGTACATAAATTTTTGAGCTTTATTTCTTCTCCTTTTCGAGTGTCAAAAACGTCTAACACCCCAGCCTCTTTAATGGCGAGCGGTTGCCGAATTAAGCTTTAGTAACAGTTCTGGTACTTCGGAAACACTGCCTGCGCCCATTGTCAAAATTAAATCGCCTTCCGAGGCGGTCTCCTGTAAAAGAGAAACAGCAGTGTCAAAATCCGGACAATAAACGGCATTTTCTATTTTTGATGCCAACATTTCTGATGATACAGTTCCATCCGGCTTTTCACGCGCAGCATAAATGTCAAGAAGATATACAATGTCGCATCTGGATAACTCTCTCGCAAAATCATCAAGAAACGCTTTTGTTCTGGTATACGTATGCGGTTGAAAAAGACAAATGACCCGGGAGAAACCCATAGAAAAAGCTGCATCAAGTGTAGCTTTCATTTCAGATGGATGATGAGCATAATCGTCGATAATAGACGCACCATTTAATGTGCCTTTTCGTTCGAATCGACGCCCGGCACCATAAAAACTTAAGAGTCCTTTTGAGACAGCTTCACCAGGAATTTTGCTCATATAGGATGCTGCGGCGCATGCAAGCGCGTTATACATGTTATGGCGGCCAGGAACGTTTAGAGAAATTGTAGCATATTTTTCCTCTTTAATCAAAACATCAAAAGTAAAAAAACCGTTATTTTCTTGAACGTTTCTGGCATAAACATCAGCTTTTTCAGAAAGACCGAACGTAACAATCTGGCGATCAATGCCATGAACAGATTTCATTGCATTTTGATCGTCCGCATTTACGATTATGATACCTTCTTTTGGTGTGCGCTCCGCAAAGGCACGAAACGATGCAATGATTTCGTTTATGTCTTTAAAAAAATCTAAATGATCAGGTTCAATATTTAATATTACAGCAATAGTGGGATAAAAGTTAAAAAACGAATTCCAATATCCACAGGATTCCGCAATAATTAAACGATGTGATCCCCGCCGAAGCGTTCCGCCCCCAATAATAGGAAGATTTCCTCCTACCATAACAGCCGGATCAAGCCCCGCTTCAATTGCAATATGTGATGCCATTGAGGTTGTTGTTGTTTTTCCATGTGTACCAGAAATGCAAAGTGCGGTTTCGTATTTTTGCATAATCAAACCCCAGGCAAAAGCACGTTCTAATACAGGGATGGAAAGTTCTTTTGCTCGTTTTATTTCAGGATTATCATCATGAATGGCGGCCGTGCGAATTATAACGGATGCACCGTCAACCAAAGACGCCAAATGGCCGACGTGAATCTCTGCTCCCAAAGCAGATAATTTTTCCAAAACCGGGCTGTGATCACGATCAGAGCCGGAAACACGAGCTCCCATAGACAACAATAATTCCGCGAGGGCACTCATTGAAACGCCGCCGATTCCGGACAAATGAATTCTGCCTTTATTTTTTATAATACTGTCAAATGAATCAAAAATCATATTACCTCCGCGAACTAGAATTTACATGTATTATTATATTACACCCTGTCAAAAATATAAATACCATTGCACCATAAAAGTAAAAAAGAGGCTGACATAATGAAAATTACTGATATTAAACTCAGAGCTATTGAAGACGATGCGAAGCTGAAAGCCATTGTTTCCATTACGTTTGATGACTCGCTTGCTGTTCACGACATTAAAATCATTGAAGGGCAGGATAAATTCTTCCTTGCTATGCCGTCTAAAAGAATGGCTGACGGGAGTTACCGTGACATCGTTCATCCGATCAATGTAAAAATGAGAGAAGAAATCGAAGAAGCGGTTATTGAGCGCTATAAAGCTTCTCTGGAATAGGTAGAATTTTGTAGTTTTGTATTCCAAAAACATTAGAATTGTAGTAAAATCATAGCATCAAAGGGGGATACAGAAATTGAAAATACTGATTTTATCGGTTACCGCAGGCGGTGGCCATTATGCTACCGCCCGCGCGATGGAAGATGCTTTAAAAAACAAAGGCGCTGATGTAAAAGTCGTCGACATTTATAAATACATAAATCATTTCTTGTTTAGTATTATTGACAAAGGCTGTGCATTTTCAACCAGCCGTGCTCCTGATATTTATGGTGCAATTTATGGTTATCTTGAAAATAAAAACCGACCCCAATTTGATTTTGACGTTTTGCAGCTGGTAAATGCACTTTGTGCATTTCGTTTTGAAAGCTTTATTGAAAATTTTGACCCTGATGCCATTATATGCACACATGTATTTGCGGCTCAAATTATCAATGAACTAAAAAAACGAAACAAGATTAGCACACCAGTTGTTGGAATTATTACGGATTATACAATTCATCCTTATTGGGGATCTGTCTCCCATATTGATTATATTGTGCTTGCGAGTGAGCTTTTAGTTTATCGCGCGATATCAAGAGGAATTTCAAAAGATCGGATTCAAACTTTTGGCATTCCGATTCATCAAAAGTTTAATAAGAAAATGGAGAAGACAGAAGCAAGACGTTTACTTGATTTGCCGGAAAACGGCAGGATGATTCTGATTATGTCAGGAAGTCTTGGTCAAGGGGACATGCTCGATATTTCAAAACAGATACACCGCATTGATTCAAAAATTATACAAGTCATTGTCTGCGGGAAAAATAAAAAATTATTTACGAAACTCAGCTCGTATAAAAATGAATTATTGGTTGATAACTTACACGTATACGGGTTTGTCGATAATATTGATATCATGATGGATGCTTGCGATTGTATTATTACAAAACCAGGAGGACTGACTGTCAGCGAAACATTGGCAAAGCGTTTGCCGATGATTGTAATCGATCCGATCCCCGGTCATGAGGAACGCAATACGGAATTTTTATTAAATAACGGGGTATGTCTGGAAGTTACAAAGACGTTTCCGTTAGAGGAAGCGATTTATTACATGTTTGAAAGTCCGAAAAGAATTTCTATGATGAGCGAGTATATGGGTGAACTTGCCCATTCTGATTCGACGGAGGAACTTTCCGATTTTATTATGGAGTTAAAAAAGTGACAGAATTCGCTTTGCCCCAATATGTCAGACAGACAATTAATAAGTTAGAATCGAATGGGTTTTGTACTTATATTGTTGGAGGATGCGTTCGGGATCTTCTGTTGAAGCGAAAACCGCTGGACTATGATATTGCAACATCAGCACTTCCCGAGAACATTATAAGGTACTTTCCTTCTTCTTACCCAACCGGACTCAAACATGGAACAGTTACTGTGATTGTTAAGGGTCATCCTTTGGAAATTACCACTTTTCGAACGGACGGTATTTATTCGGACGGGCGGAGACCGGATCAAGTCGTTTTTGCTTCGGATATTTTGGAGGATTTGAAACGCCGAGATTTTACGATTAACGCAATAGCTTGGTCGGAAAAAGAAGGGTTAATTGACCCATTTTGTGGATGCGATGATTTGTCAAAAAAAATAATCCGTTGTGTTGGTGAGCCTACTGAACGTTTTTTTGAAGATTCCCTTCGTATTTTAAGAGCTTGGCGATTTTCAGCGACGCTTGGATTTAATATAGAACAAAAAACTGTAGAAGCTGCTCTGAAATTAAAAGACAGACTCGGTGCAGTTTCAGCAGAACGTGTTCATTCTGAATTATGCAAAATACTCTTATCCAAACATTTAGAAATTCTGCTTGATTTAATTAATAAAGGGTTTTTAATAAAATATGGCTTAAAAAACACGCCCAATACATTGATCAGCCTATCCAAAATAGAAAACGATTTGATTATAAGGTCAGTTACATTTGCGGTTTTACTTGAGCAAAATAAAAGTATTGAGAGAGCTGACACATTTTTGTCCCTTCTCCGGTTTGATAAAAGGACCGTCTCTTTAACCAGATTAGTGAGAAAGATTAAAATTTCCTTTGAAGTGCCTTTTGAAATTAAATTAGGGATTGCAAAATACGGACTGGATGCAGTACTTTGCGCCGCGTCAATTTTTTTTATGGAAACAGGGGTAAATGCTCCCCAAAAGGTTAGAGTTATTGCAAATAGCGGAGAATGCTTAACATTATCACAGCTTCAAATCACTGGAGACGATTTAATGCAAAAAGGTTTTCCGGAAGGAAGGGAAATCGGGATTTTACTCAATAAATTATTATTACATGTGCTATCCCATCCGGAAGATAATCAAACAGAAAAACTGACAAATCTTGCGGAAAATATGAAAAAATAACGCCGGTAGGTATAAACCGGCGTTATTTCTTTGTCGCAAACAATTTAAAAAAGAATAAACTGTGTTAGAGAGGAGATGGTGAATAGTGAAAACCAAATTAAGATTTTTAGTGGTTGGCGGGGATCTCAGGCAGGCACGGCTTTGCGAAATGATTCGAAAAGACGGACACGAGGTATCTGTGTATGCGCTTGATCGCCAAAAATTTGAAAATGATATAATCGAATGTTCAGACTTGCGCGACGCTGCACAAAAAGCCGATTGCATAATTTTACCGCTTCCGGTTCTCCATGAGGAAGGAAAGCTTAATGCACCGCTTTCAAGCTCGTCTCACAAGATATTCTAAGATCGATCCCCGCCGACAAATTAGTTGCTGGTGGCGTAATTCCACAGAAAATAATGGAAATGGCGAAACGATTTTCTTTAAATCTGATTGACTATCTGCAGCGCGAAGAGCTTGCCGTACTAAATGCGATACCTACTGCATTTCCAAAAGGGATATTTAATTTCTTTCATAGATATTGCATTCGGTTATATAAACACTGTACTACCAGTCCGCTCTGCTAATT
>JANZZB010000030.1 GCA_026419635.1 Clostridiales bacterium
GATTACACCCGCTTGGATTGAAGTGTCCACCGGCATTGGCAAAAGGGTCGGCGGCGGTTCCTGTGCATGAGTTTCCATCGTGGATATGAAATCCAAATACATTTGATTGGCAAGTACCCGAGCTATAGGGAAGTCCCTGAACTTCGGCAATCACCAGTACACCGCCCATTAACTGATAGAAATATACCGTCCCGTGAATGTTTGGATAGGACGCACTTCCTGTTATTGTAGCCTGTGCGGTTGGCGTCTGACGAAGTATATTGATAAGTTGACCTGAATTTATTTGTGGGTCTGAAAACAATGTAAACACCTCCTTTTATCATTATATTGCGGAAGGTAGGTTATGTTATTGGTGGAAGGGGTATTAAGAAAAAATTTAACCCCGCCTTATTCAGGTGGGGCTTATAAATTCAAGTTTAACAGTAGGGCCTTTTATCCAAAAATGTTCACCTTCAGCACACATCACATAGGTCTTAACTGATCCGTTTCCATTATGCACCTTTCGTTTTCTTCGGCTTTGGGGTTTTAGGCGGTTTAGCCTGTTCAATACTTGCTTTTAAGGCATCCATAAGATTGATAACGTTGCCTGCCACTTCTGCTTTAGGTGCAACGATCTCTTTACCGCTAATCTTATTTTCAATCAATTCTTTTAACTTCTGCTGGTATTCGTCTTTATATTCGGAGGGTGTAAAGGGTGTATCCATTGCATTAATTAATGTTTTGGCCATTGTGAGCTCTTTCTCAGACAATTCGGGTTTGTTATAATTTTTTTGCAAAGCCTTGATATCATTTTCGTAAAACATAGTGGAGATCAGCACACCATCCTCACGTGGAATGATTGCCATTAGGGTATCTTTTGTTCCGAGCACAGTCTTACCGATAGCTATTTTTTGTTCTTCCATGAGTGCCCCTCTCAGCAACTCAAAGGCTTTTTCGCTTCCGGCTTCGGGCACAGCCTGATATGTTTTTTCATAAAAAATAGGGGAGATTTGATTCAGTTGTGCGAAGTGTAGAATCTGAATTGACTTTTCCTTTTCCGTTTTAATTTTTTCTATTTCTTCATCGGTCACAATGATATATTGATCGGGGCTATACTCGTACCCTTTTATAATATCATCTTTACCGATTTCCTTACCGCAATGTGCGCAAGTCTTTTTATAACGGATGCGGGAATGATCCTCCTTATGAAGCTGATTAAAGTGGATATCATTGTCCTGGATAGCGGTATACATTGAAATAGGAATAGATACTAAACCGAAAGAAATTACCGATCTATGCGCGACGGCCATAAAAACACCTCTTTTTTTGTTTTATTATTTCTCTAAAAATGGAAAAATACGCACAAGGCAAAATAAAAGCCGGAGAGTAATCTCCGGTTAGTTTTATAAACCAACGGTTCTTTGTAAAATTTTAATAGAATTAAAAACAAA
Source organism: Clostridiales bacterium (assembly GCA_026419635.1). Lineage (GTDB taxonomy): Bacteria > Bacillota > Clostridia > Oscillospirales > Butyricicoccaceae > UBA6114. Next base: position 1,431 of record JANZZB010000030.1, read on the forward strand.
AAATCCCTACAGCCTTTGAAGCTGTAGGGATTTGAACGATTATGTTAAGTTTTACACTGCTCGTTCGACTTTTCCGGAGCGGAGGCACCTCGTACAGACATTAACATGGCGGGGATTACCTTCTACCATTGCTTTGACGCGTCTGACATTCGGTTTCCACTGCCTGTTGGATCTTCTGTGAGAATGGGACACTCTGATGCCAAACGTTACGCCCTTGCCGCAAATCTCGCATTTTGCCATTGCTTCTGCACCTCCTTTGACCGGTGATTACTAAGCGACCTGTAAATGATAACACAACCAATTAAAAAATGCAAGCATGAAATTACATTGATTTCATTTTTTTGAATTTCAAGACAATTGCTAAAAGCGAATTATTATTATATAATAAAAAAATATGAATAACCATATAATTGGAGGTTATGAGGTTAATGCATGATAAAGAATTTAGCATTTCACTTGAAGAAATAATAAAGGATTTCGACCTTGAAGTTATCTACGGCCCAGAGGGATTTGAAAAGATTCGAGTTTGTCATGACGACATTAACCGACCCGGTTTGCAACTCGCGGGATTTTTTGAGGATTTTGACGCCGACAGAATTCAAATTATGGGAATGGTTGAAACACTGTTTGTCCGAAGTTTTGAAAGTGCGGAACGGACGGCTTGCTTCGAACGGCTATTTTCTAAAAAAGTACCTATTGTTATTTTTACAAGATCCATCGAAATCATCCCGGAATGCCTTACAATGGCTGAAAAATACGGTGTAACCATATTACGTACTAATCAATATACTTCCGATTTTACTGGCGATCTGATCGGTAAACTTCGTGTTGCGCTCGCACCGCGTATTACAAGACACGGTGTGTTAGTAGAAGTTTACGGAGAAGGAATTTTAATTCTTGGAGACAGCGGTGTCGGCAAAAGCGAAACTGCTATCGAGCTTGTCAAACGCGGACACCGCCTTGTTGCGGATGACGCCGTCGAAATTAAAAAAGTTTCCGATCATACTCTTGTAGGAGCTGCACCCGAAATTATACGACATTTTATTGAACTTAGAGGCATCGGCGTTATTGATGTTCGTCGCATATTTGGTATGGGCTCCGTAAAACCGACGGAAAGAATCGATCTTGTCATAAACCTAGAGCAATGGGTCGAGGGAAAACATTACGACAGGCTTGGACTTGAAAACCAGTACACGAATATTTTGGATCTGGATATTCCATCTCTGACAGTACCCGTCAAACCGGGTAGAAACCTTGCTGTTATTATTGAAGTTGCTTCGATGAATAACAGAAACAAAAAGTTTGGTTACAATGCAGCAGCCGAACTTTCTGACCGTGTTTATAAAAGCACATCGGTAAACGTTACAAGTAAATTTATTTAACATGCAGAAATAGAGGATAGAACCCATGACCGTAGTTGCAGACCTTCATACCCACACAAATGTATCATGTCACGCTTACAGCACATTACAGGAAAACTGTCGGGCAGCAGCAGAAAGGAAACTTTACGCAATTGCCGTTACGAATCACGCTCCTGCGATGAAAGACGGAGCCCATATATGGCATTTCAGCGGAATGCGCAACATACCAAGAAGAATTGACGGAGTTTACTTGTTACGCGGTGCAGAAGTTAACATACTGAATGAAAACGGGGATATTGATATCGATGAAGTCCGGATAAAATATTTAGACTATGTTATTGCATCCCTGCATGAAGATGTATTTAAGCCTACCACAAGCAAAGCACATACAAAAGCTTTTGAAAATGTTTTGAAAAATCCATATGTCAATACACTTGGACATCTCGGAAACGGAGCATATCCTTTTGATTACGAAAGGATCATTTCTCAATGCAATAAATATAATAAAATAGTTGAAATTAATAACCATTCTTTTACCGTTAGGGAAGGGAGCTCCAAAAACTGCAGGGAAATTGCTCTTTTATGCAAACAATACCAAGTACCTATTGTATTGACAACAGATGCGCATATCAGTTTTGAAATCGGCATCTGCGATTATTCTATCGCACTGGTACAGGAAATTGGCTACCCTGAAGAGTTGATATTGAACACCGATTTAAACCGCTTAAGGGATTATTTCCTGAAGATGAAAGGTCTCGATATTTTCCTTTAATTTTCGATAGGGGGCTAAGCATGGTTTCGGCAGACATTGTTTCAAAAGCAACGGATGCAGGCCTATCCATTTGTTTTCTTGAAAATGAACTGATGAAAAATCATACTACATTTCAGATCGGCGGACCGGTTGAACTGATGGCCATACCTAAGGACCGTAAATCGTTAATTGGTTTATTTAGACTTTTGGCGGAAGCTCAAACATCGCCGGTTTACATCATGGGAAACGGGTCAAATCTGCTTGTTTCAGATGAAGGAATAGACGGAATTGTTGTAAAGACGGAAGATGCTCTGAAAGATTTGAATATTTGCGGCACAGTGATCACAGCGGGAGCCGGTGTATCGCTTGCCAGAATTTCTACATTTGCTAAAGAAAACAGCCTTTCCGGCTTTGAGTTTGCACACGGTATACCTGGTACACTCGGAGGCGCAGTTTACATGAACGCCGGAGCATACGACGGAGAAATGAAATCGGTCGTTACAAAAACCGAATATCTTAAAAACAACACTATTGAAGCTCTTTTAGATGACAATCATCAATTCACTTATCGCCATAGTTTTTTCTCGGACCATCCCGAATGTTTTATACTGTCATCCCAAATTAGTCTACACGCGGGGCAGCAGGATGAAATCACTGCCAAAATTGCAGACTTTTCTAACCGCCGAAGAGAAAAGCAGCCCTTGAATTATCCAAGCGCAGGCAGTGTATTTAAACGGCCGACCGGTTATTTTGCCGGCAAGTTGATTCAGGACGTCGGTCTTTCCGGTTATATGATCGGTGGAGCACAGGTATCGGAAAAACATGCAGGTTTTATTATCAACCGTGAAGGAGCAACGTGTCGCGACGTATTAGATTTAATTAAACTGATTAAAATAACAGTTTATGACCGTTTCTCTATTCAACTGGAATGTGAAGTGAAAGTGATCGGAAGAAATGTTTGAAAGGAAATGACCAAGGACGTATGAAATTTTTAATTATTTCGGGAATGTCGGGAGCCGGAAAGAGCCGCGCCATGGCGGTTTTTGAAGATCTCGGATTTTACTGTGTCGACAATATGCCGGTAAGCCTGATACCGAAATTTGCAGAGCTTTGTATGGTGACAACGGATAAATACGAGAACGTTGCCATCGTTACGGATGTGCGTGGAGGCGGAGACAAGGATTTTAACGAACTTTTTTCTGCTCTTGATAGCATTGTCAATACCGGCTTTGATTACAGCGTCCTCTTTTTAGACGCTTCGACTGACGTCCTTATCAATCGATATAAAGAGACACGGCGCAAGCATCCTCTTGATTCAATGGGAATTAAAGAAGCTCTTGATAAAGAGCGTACAATTTTGGAAACCGTCCGCGATCGAGCGGACTATATTATCGACACGACAATCCTGACCCCTTCTAAGCTTCGGGAACATTTAATCAATATTTTCTCCGTTTCCGGTACAGTAAGGGCAATCGTAATCAATGTGATTTCATTTGGATTCAAATACGGGATTCCGATTGAGTCCGATCTGCTTTTTGATGTCCGATTTTTGCCGAACCCTTTTTACGATGTAAACTTAAAAAGTAAAACCGGAATGGAAAAAGACGTTCGCGATTATGTTTTTAAATCCGGAAAGGCTGAAGAATTTCTCAGGAAACTTTACAATATGATTGACTTTTTAATACCACAGTATATCGGCGAGGGAAAAACATCGCTGGTTATATCCATTGGCTGCACCGGCGGAAAACATCGATCGGTCGCAATTGCCGAAGAGGTTGCGACTTATTTAAAGCATCAGGGGTACCATACAATTTTGAATCACCGCGATTATTTGCGCGGATAAGCATAAGAGGCAAATCTGAACCCGCCTATATGCTTAGCGTTTCGGCGTCTTTCTTCGTTGTTCTCCTTTGTGGGCGTCAGCCCACCGGCGTCGGCCGTCTTGAAATCCACCAAAAATCAAAGCATATAGGTCGAAGATTTTTGAGGGAGCAGAATTTTGTCAGTGCAAAGAAAAACACGTTGGTAATACTGACGTATGGCAATGGGTTTTTTTGCGGCAATGGCGGAATTTATGCCCCTCAAAAACGGGTTCGGATTTGCCTCTTATGCTTAAGAAGACCGGAGGAACCTTTTTGACAATCGATAATAATCAGGATAAATTGAATCCGAATATTGTTGTTATTGGCGGTGGAACTGGCCTGTCAACCCTTTTGCGAGGTCTTAAGGGGATATATGAAAATATCACAGCAATTGTTGCTGTATCTGATGACGGAGGAAGCTCTGGAATTATCCGTCAGAATCTTCATATGCTGCCGCCGGGTGACATAAGAAACTGCATTCTGGCGCTTGCCAACACGGAGCCGACGATGTACGAACTTTTAAATTACCGGTTTGCGGAAGGACCGTTAAAAGGGCATTGTTTCGGCAATCTTTTTTTAGCTGCCTTAAACGGAATATCCGGTTCATTTGATCTTGCGGTTCAACGAATGAATGAGGTTCTCGCCGTAACAGGATGTGTTGTGCCGGTCACAACAAGTAATGTGCATCTTGAGGCGCTTTTTGCCGACGGTAGTACAGTTCTTGGCGAATCCAGTATATTCTTTCACAAAAAACAACATGATTGCCGGATAAGACGAATACGGCTTGTGCCGGAAAAACCGCCCGCGCTTCCAAAAGCAATATCCGCTATTGAAAACGCGGATATTATTGTATTAGGCCCTGGCAGCTTATATACAAGTATTATACCGAATTTGCTTGTTGACGGCATTAATGACGCAATTCGCAGAACAGACGCTCTAAAGATTTTTGTACTGAATATTATGACGCAGGACGGGGAAACAGAGAATTATTCTGCTTATGATCATGTTAAAGAGATTTTTGCACATTCTTTTAGCAGGGTTTTTAATATCTGCCTTTATAATACTGAAGAAATATCTTTTGAGTGTCTGGACCAGTACAAAACAGAGGATGCACAGCCCGTCATAATTGATTCAGAATTTTTTGTTCATTCAGGTGTTGAACTAATTGGCAAAAAATTAATTTCAAATGCAGGCGGTTATGTTCGCCATGATCCGCATAAACTTGCAAATGCAATCGATGAAATTTATAAAACAAAAGCCCGCCGCGGATAGTCCCGGCAAAGTACCTATTTGCTGGAGGGAAACGGGATGTCCTTTTCTGCTGAAGTAAAAAACGAAATTTGTAAAACAAGTATAATCAGGCCATGCTGTACATTGTCTGAAGTTTACGGTTTAATCCTGTATGCAACTGCTTTTAACTGCAGAGAAATTCGGATTACAACTTCAAACTCCAGTCTAAAAAAACGGATTCCTATTCTTTTTCAAAAAGGATTCGGCATTTTAATTCCAACTTTTGGTGTCGGATCGATGACAACGTTTCTTTTGACAGAACAAGATGAAATAAAAACTGTTTTTTCTGCGTTCGGCTATGATTTTCGGGATACTGCACTCCACTTGAACAGAGGAATCATCGACGATGACTGCTGTAAAAGCGCTTTTCTGCGCGGAGCTTTTTTAAGTGGTGGATCGATCACCAATCCCGAAAAAAAATATCACCTTGAGCTTGCGACAAATCATTTAACGCTTAACCGTGAAGTCATTTCTCTACTTTTAGATCTTGATGTAAAACCCAAAACCTTAAAACGTAAAAACAGCTATATTATATACTTAAAAGACAGCGGACATATTGAAGATTTCCTTACTATGATCGGTGCACCGATTTCAGCAATGCATCTGATGCAAGCCAAAGTGGAAAAGGATCTTCGAAACAAGGTCAATCGCCAGGTCAACTGTGAAACTGCAAACCTTTCCAAAACAATCGAAGCCTCTATCCAGCAATTAAACGCAATCCGTTTGATAGACCAGACAATCAGGATTGACTCACTTGATAAAACGCTTTATGATACCGCTGTTTTACGGATTCAGAACCCTGAAGCAAGCCTTGGAGAACTGGCTCGGTTGTCAAGTACTCCTGTCAGCAAGCCGGGCCTAAGCCACAGGCTGAACAAATTGATCGAGCTTTCCAAAAAAATAGTAGACAACAATTTGTAAATTAATCGTGAGGCAAATTATGCGTGATTTTGTTCATTTGCATCTGCATACTGAATATAGCCTTTTAGACGGTGCTTGCCGCATCGAGAAATTGATGGACAGGCTTTCTTTGATTTCGCAAAAATCTGCGGCAATTACTGATCATGGTGTGATGTATGGTGCGATCGATTTTTATAAAGCAGCTAAAAAAAAGGGAATCAAGCCGATTATTGGCTGCGAAGTGTATGTCGCACCCAGGCGAAGGTTTGACAAAGTACATGAGTATGACTCGGAAGCAAATCATCTTGTTTTACTCTGTGAAAATTTTGAAGGCTATCAGAACCTGACTTATCTTGTTAGTTCCGGTTTTACGGAAGGTTTTTATATTAAACCGCGTGTCGATTTAGAACTCTTAAAAGAACATTCCAAGGGCTTAATTGCATTATCAGCATGCCTTGCCGGTGCAGTTCCTTCGCGGATACTAAAAGGGGATTATGATGGCGCAAAAGAGCTGGCTCTGAAATATCAAAATATATTCGGAAGGGAAAACTATTTTTTAGAGCTTCAGGATCACGGCATTCCGGAACAAAGAGAATTAAACGAGGCGCTCTGCCGAATGTCGGACGAGACAGGAATTCCTCTTGTTGCAACGAACGATTGCCATTACCTAACAAAAGAAGATGCAAAAATTCAAGATATTTTACTGTGCATCCAGACAAACCATGTTATTGAAGACGAGGATCGCATGCGCTTTTCGACCGATGAGTTCTATGTGAAATCGGGAGATGAAATGGAAGCGCTGTTCCCGAATCACTTAGACGCCATCGACAACACAGTAAAAATTGCCGAGCGGTGCAATGTTGAATTCGAGTTTGGAAAATATCATTTACCTCTTTTTGAAGTTCCGGATAAAAAAGACGCGTTTTCTTACCTGAAAGAGCTTTGCCTAAACGGGTTTGCCCTGCGCTACCCAAACTCCGGGGAAGATTATAAGGAACGTCTTTTATATGAGCTTGACATGATTAAGAATATGGGATTTGTCGATTATTTTTTGATCGTCGGCGATTTCATCTCCTATGCAAAACAAAACGGCATTCCGGTCGGCCCGGGAAGAGGCTCTGCAGCCGGCAGTATGGTTTCTTACTGTCTTGGCATCACCGATATCGACCCGATGAAATATTCTCTGTATTTTGAACGGTTTCTGAATCCGGAGCGAATCAGTATGCCGGATATTGATATTGATTTTTGCTATATCCGACGTCAAGAAGTAATTGATTATGTTATTAGAAAATACGGTCACGACAGGGTTGCGCAAATTGTGACCTTTGGTACTATGGCGGCACGCGGTGCAATACGCGACGTTGGAAGAGCGCTAAACATTCCTTATGCAGAAGTGGACGCGGTCGCAAAGCAGGGTCCGTTTGAGCTGCATATGACGCTTTCCCGCGCGCTTGAAATTTCCCCGCAGTTAAAGGAGCTTTATGACAGCGATGATAAAATAAAAAACCTCCTGAATACAGCTATGGCGCTTGAGGGGATGCCGCGCCATGCCTCGACACACGCCGCGGGGGTTGTTATTACAAAAGAACCCGTTTACAAATACGTTCCGCTCTCCGTAAACGACGAATCGCTTGTCACACAATATCCGATGACAACGCTGGAAGAACTCGGTCTATTAAAAATGGACTTTCTCGGTCTTCGGAATCTTACCGTAATTGACGACGCATCAAAGATGATTTGCTGTGAAGAACCTGATTTCATTATTGATAAAATTTCCGATGATGATAGCGCTACGTTTCAAATGCTGGCAGAAGGAAAAACCTCCGGTGTATTTCAGCTTGAAAGCGCAGGAATGACAAACGTTGTTACCGGCTTAGAGCCTCAGTCCATTGAAGATATTACCGCTATTGTCGCCCTTTATCGTCCCGGACCGATGCAGTCTATTCCCAAATACATCTCCGGAAAGAAAAATCTGAAAAACGTAACCTACCGTCATCCAATACTTCAGAGTATCTTGTCGGTTACATACGGATGCATGGTTTATCAGGAACAGGTCATGGAAGTGTTCCGTAAGCTTGCGGGTTATTCTTTGGGAAAAGCAGATATGGTTCGTCGAGCTATGTCGAAGAAGAAATTTGACGCACTTGCCAGAGAGCGTGAAAGCTTTCTTTTCGGGAACGAAAAAGAGGGAATCATTGGCGCCGTTGCAAACGGTATCGACCAAAAAACAGCCGAAACCATTTTTGACGAGATCATGGATTTTGCAAACTACGCCTTCAATAAGGCGCACGCAGTCTGCTACGCTGTAATTGCTTATCGCACGGCGTATCTGAAATGCCATTATCCCAAACAATACATGGCAGCTCTTTTAACGTCTATTCTCGATTCAACTTCTAAAATTCAAATATACATCGCCGAATGCAGAGAAATGGGAATCACCGTTTTACCCCCGGATGTCAACGAGTCAAACGCTGATTTCACCGTATTTGGGGATAACATCCGTTTCGGCCTTGTCGCGGTGAAAAATATCGGTCGAGCATTTATTCTGAAACTGGAAGAAGAGCGCAGTAAAAACGGGCCATTTCTTTCATTTCAAAACTTTTGCGAGAGAATGTATGAATTTGATCTTAACCGCAGGGCACTCGAAAGTCTGATCCGATGCGGTGCGTTTGATTCGCTTGGCTCAAGGCGTTCGCAGCTTCTAGCGGTTTCCGACCGGGTCATTGATTCCATTTCAACGACAAAAAGACGAAATCTGGAAGGGCAGCTTGATTTGTTTGGTATTGGAAGCGAAACAAGCGGGAATAATGAAATCTTGATGCCCGAATTGCAGGAATTTTCAAAACGTGAACTGTTAAGCATGGAAAAAGCTTGCACAGGATTGTATTTATCGGGGCATCCTATGAGTGAATATGCTCATATTCAAAAAAAAGCCCATGCTGTGCCGATCATTTCAATTCTGGATGATATGCAGCAGGATGAAAATACCACGTTCCATGACGGAATGATTGTAACGATTGTAGGGGTCGTTACATCATCCCGTCTGAAAACGACAAAATCGAATACCATGATGGCATATATTACAGTGGAAGACATTACGTCATCCATGGAGATATTGGTTTTTAACAGAGTTTTAACTGCCAGCGGCGGTTATCTTAAAGAAGACAGCCCGATTTTGATTCGAGGGAAAATTACGGCGCGCGAAGAGGAAGAACCGAAATTAATTGCGGAAGAAATTCGACCATTAACGGAGGGCGACGCCGAGGCTTTTTCAACCGGAACAAATCAAAGAAACTCCTCTTTACCGGCACGATACAACAGGCTTTATATTCGGATACCAAACGAATCGGATATTCGCTTAAAACGCGCCCTTTCCGTCATGCGTTTTTTCCCCGGACCATATCCGGTTATTATTTATAATGAAAAAACAAAAGAAAAAAACAAAGCGGATGGTCGAACGGTCAAACTAACCGACAAGCTTTTAACTGAACTTAAACTCTTGCTCGGAGAGGAAAATGTAGTCGTTAAATAAGATTAGCTTTAACAGAGAGGGATTTACTGTGGGTGCAGCAAAAGTCAAAAGAATCGGCGTTCTTACAAGCGGGGGCGACTCGCCGGGAATGAACACCGCAATCCGCGCAATTGTAAGAACTTGTGCAGCTTATTCCATTGAATGCCTTGGTATCAGAAGGGGATACAACGGCCTTATTAACGGGGACGTTGTGGAATTGGATTCAAGGAGCGTTGACGGAATTATAACGCTTGGCGGTACAATGTTGTATACGGCAAGATGCGAAGAATTCAAGACAGAATCGGGAATACAAAAAGCTGCTAACACCTGTGCCTATCTTGGAATTGATAGTCTAATCACGATAGGCGGCGATGGGACGTTTCGCGGAGCGCGAGCATTATCCGAAAAAGGGATCAAAACGATTGGGATTCCGGGAACCATCGACAACGATATAGACTGCACCGACTATACAATTGGATTTGACACGGCCTGTAATACAGCGCTTGATGCTGTCGATAAACTTCGCGATACAATGCAGTCACATGAACGCTGTTCAGTAGTTGAAGTTATGGGCGCACGCGCGGGACACTTAGCTTTGTATGTAGGAATCGCATCCGGTGCAACAGCCGTTTTAACACCTGAAACACCGGTTGATTTTGAAACGGATGTTTTTGAAAAAATCAGACGAGGCCGGATTTCCGGCAGAAATCATCATATCATTATTGTAGCTGAAGGCTTCGGAAAGGTAAACGAGATTGCCGACTGCATCCATCATGAAACCGGGCTTGAAACTAGGGTAACCATTTTAGGTCACGTACAAAGAGGAGGCAGTCCGACAGCGCGTGACCGCGTTGCGGCGACCACAATGGGTTGTCTTGCCGTCGATTTAATCTATCAAGGAAAAACGAATCGTGTTGTATGCATGCGAAATGGCATAATCTGCGATCTGGATATTACGGAAGCTTTAAATATGAAGAAAGAATTGAGTTCTGAAATGTTAAGAGCTCAAAAGATTGTATCCCGATGAAATTTAAGAATATGGACATGTTACGCGCTTTGTCCGCGCTGACGGTTATTATACTTCACATTACCTCGAATTATCTTCTTCGTTTTAAGGCTTTATTGGTTATCAATCAACTTGCTCGTTTTTGCGTACCTGCGTTTATTATCTTATCCGGATTTGTTCTATATAAAAAAGATCGCAGGTTTCATACCCGGAATGACTACTTGGCTTTTTACAAATCAAGGTTTTATCGTATTTTACCGCCGTATTTTATTTGGTCTTTCATTTATTTAGCTTACAGATATATGAAAAACCCGGAAATTACAATGAAAAGAGTCTTATTCGATGTCGCTACAGGGCAGGCGTATATTCACCTTTATTTTCTTTTTATTCTGGTACAGCTTTACTTTTTATTCCCTTTGTTATCAGAGTTGTACAAAAAGCATGAAAAGATAACAACCTTTACAACACTTGCAATAACAGTTATCTTTCAAACTTTTATTTATTTGGATCATCTTGGATACATAGTTCTGCCAAATTTGATTATTCCATATACCAGAATATTTGTTCCATACCTTTTTTACTTTGTTTTTGGAATATACTTTAG
>JANZZB010000031.1 GCA_026419635.1 Clostridiales bacterium
ATTTATGTTAACACACATTTTAATCATCCAAGAGAAATTACAAAAGAATCAAAAATAGCTTGTGAAATGCTTGCAGATGCAGGAATACCTCTTGGTAATCAAATGGTTTTGTTAAACGGTGTAAACAATGACAAATACATCGTCCGAAAGCTCAATCAAAGTCTTCTTAGGCTGAGGGTAAAGCCCTATTATATTTTTCACCCTAAAACAGTCAAAGGCACATCCCATTTCTGGGTAAAGCTTGAGGACGGATTGGAAATTATAGAGTCTTTAAGAGGCCGTACTTCCGGTTTGGCCGTTCCGACTTATATTGTAAACGGTCCTAATGGATTTGGGAAAACACCTATACTTCCGAATTATTTATCCTATATCGGAAACAAGAAAGCAGTTTTTCGAAATTGGGATGGCAAAAACTTTGAAATCGAGAATTGATGTTATACAGTAAAAAGGAGGGGCTTTGCCCCTCCTTTCAGTTGTCGAAGAAGTATTTTAGGTAATTGCTAAACAAAAACACTTCCCATATAAAAAACTTGATGCTACTATGTCTATATGTAAGCTGCCTGTATAAGGAGGCATTTTGGGTGAAAAGCGTAAAGCATCTTTTTATAATGAATCCAAAAGCAGGTAAATACAATCACGCAAATGAAATAATACCGATTGTTAAACGTTGTATGTCCGGACGAAATGAATTTTATAAAACGGTTTTAACTGAGTATCCCATGCATGTTTCTCAACTTGTACAGGAATATGCAGTTGACGGTAGCCCGCTCCGCGTATACGTATGCGGCGGAGACGGTACGTTAAACGAAGCAGCGCAAGGTGCAGCCGGCTTGGACCATGTCGCTTTAACCCATTTTCCGTGCGGAACAGGAAATGATTTTATCAAGATTTTCGGACAAGATACAAGCCGTTTTTTTTCCTTGGATGAACTGGTTGATGGGGAAATAAAACAAATTAACCTGATTGAATGTTGTGGGCGCTATGGTATTAACATTTGCTCCGTCGGCTTCGATGCGCGCATCAGTGCAGACGTATCTCGTTTTAAACATATTCCTTTTATTCACGGAAAAGGTTCATATAATTTATCTGTTATTTATAACCTGTTTCAAGGTCTGCATCATCCATATAAGGTCTTACTTGACGGTAAAACTTATGACGGAAGATATACAATGCTGGTTGCTTGCAATGGCCGTTTTTACGGCGGAGGTTTTAACCCTGCGCCTCACGCAATCCCTGACGACGGGCTGATCGATTTTTTATTAGCAGGCCCTGTAACACCGTTTACAGTTGCTCGTGTTATCAAAAAATATCAGAACGGTCAATACGCCGACCTCCCGAATTATATAACATGGATAAGAGGGCAAAATCTTTTTATTGAATGTGATAAAAATATGCCTGTTAATATTGATGGCGAAACGATCTTCACAAATAAAATAAACTTCTCAATATCCGATAAAAAACTAAATTTTATTGTTCCTAAAGGAGCAATCTGGAGCCAAAATACTGCAGATCGACCTCCTGTGCTAAATAGCAGTAATGAATCTTTATAACAAAGAAGACGCAATGATTCATATCATTGCGTCTTCTTTTATTATATGTTTTTATCTTATTTTCCGATTTCGTAAGCACGTTTTACACATTTCACACAAGCTTCGTCAATAATATCGTAAAGTGAATGTTCATCAAAAACTTTAATTGATTCAAGAGTTGCTCCTCCGGGTGAACAAACTTGTCTGATTAATTCTTCCGGAGTCATGCCCGATTTTAAGATCATTTCCGCCGACCCGATAAATGTTAATGCGGTAAGCTTTAAAGCGGTATTAAAATCTATCCCCATTTTTTCAGCTGATTTTGCTATAGCATCTATAAAATAATAAACATATGCAGGAGAGCTTCCGTTAACCGGAATGACTTCGTTCATTTTATCTTCCGAAATCACAGCGGTAGTACCCATAGACTGAAAGATCTTGTTTACTTTTTCAAATTCACCTTCTGTAACATCGTCTGTCTTTGAAAGAAACACGGCGCCTTTATTGATAAGAAGCGGCGTATTCGGCATAACTCTGATCAACTTTTTATTTTGATTTAAGTAGCTTTGAATATATCCGGTAGATATGCCAGCTGCGATTGTAACAATAATTTGTCCTTTGGCAGGTTGCAACGCCGAAAGCTTCGTCATTAATGCTTCAAAATTCTGCGGTTTGATTGCAAGAAGTAAAATCGAGCTGTTCTGAAATACTTCTCCCTCATCAGAAAGAACGGTGCATCCTTTTTCGGAACAAATCTTTTGTTTTTCTTCGCTAAGGTCGAAAATAGCAATATCGCTTCCTTTAACGGACCCCGATGATATTGCACCGTTTAAGATCGCCATACCCATATTACCCGTGCCGATAATACCAAGCTGATACATATATTGTTCCTCCCATTTAGTATTCATAAATTTTAGTATATCATTATACTCTTGACGTGTAAACTTTTGAAAAGGACATATGATTTATGCTATCGGTACATAATGGTAATTTTCACAGGAATTTAACGATTAAAGCGCGGAATCGACCTTGTTATTTCACCCCAACTGTTGTATAGTGATACTAGTTATTTATGGAGGCTGGTATTTTGAATTTACTAGGGCATACATTAATCGCATCCAAAACGTGTGATTTACTTGAAAAAGAATATGGCTTTTCTGTCCATCGCCCCGCTTTCTACTTTGGTAATATTCTGCCGGACACATCACCAAAAATGAAGCGCCCGGTGCACCGGATCGAAAACTGGGGACAGCAAATTAATCAAATGATTAATGAACTTGAAACAAAAGATTTTGGATCTAGCCGCCGCTTTTCTATAAAACTTGGTATTGTTTGCCACTTTATATCTGATTTTTTCTGCCTGGCTCATAATGATCCCTATTACCGCCGGCAGCTTGTACATTTAATTTACGAAGCAAAACAGGCAAAAAAATTTTTGTCTCTCCGTGAAAAACCGATTGATGCTGATTTACCTTCCTCTATACCGTCGGATATGGATGCATCATCATATTTGTCCCGGCGCTATGAAGAGTTTATTACTCAGGACATATCTTTTGAAAAAGAGCTTAATTATTCCGTTGAAGTCTGTGCAGTTCTTTGTAGTATTCTGATAGCAGAAGGGCTGCTTGTTCCGACAAATGCCTAAGAAGTATAAAGATAAAGCCAGTAACCAAAATTGGTTACTGGCTTTTCAGCTTGTCGAAAAAGTATATTTCGGGAATTGTAAAGGGGTCAAACCCCTTAATGTAAGATTAGTCCGCAGGCGGACATGCGCCGACGGAGGACACATTGGACAAAATCTTCAGATTTTGTCCGCACCTGGGGAAGTATCGAGGGGGAATCGGATTCCCTCTCGAAGGCTGTCGAATTTATTGACAGCCTCTAAAGCCAGTAACCAAAATTGGTTACTGGCTTTTTTTATCTTGTGTTAAAAGACCATTTTTGCTAATCGGAATGACATCTCCAAGATAAGTAGGTTTAGGCCTGATGAAAACGTTTATAAAATCTTTGACTCGTGCTAATGATTCGCGTAGCTCATTATACCACTGATTTTGATATTCTCTTTTATCCGCGGCGATCCCATAAGTGTTGATCCCTAAAGCTCGTGCAATAAAAATAGCGCGGTTTAAGTGAAATTTTTGCGTTACTATAATCGTCCGTTTAACCTGAAATACATCCCGGGCTCGATACATCGATTCGTATGTTGAGAATCCGGCGTGATCCATAAAGATATCTTGCTGCGGAATTTTTTTATCCAATGCATACCGTTTCATTGCGTTTACTTCGTCGTAATTTTTTCTTCCGTGGTCGCCGCTGAGCAAAAGTTTTGGAACAGTACCGTTCTGATATAATTCTATTCCCGTAAGAACCCTGTCTTCAAGCATTGGGCTAAGCTTTCCTGAAGAATATACTCTGGCACCAAGCACCAATGCACAGTCGAAATCTGAATCAGACATTGTTTTTTCCGATAGAATATATTTTTGGGTAGACTGTATGATGTAAAGGTTGATCATCAAAATACCAATCAGTCCAAATACGCATAGGAATATGATAAGTTTAATAAAACTACGAATTTTCCCTGCCTTTTTTTCTGTTTCCATGATATCACCTGCACAGTCAGGTTTCGCATTCAGTCATAACATATCGCTGATAAATTTCCTCGTTTGAAACTTGTCCAACCACAGAAAGCGAAATTTTTGAAAAATCAAAAATATCCCTTGCGGCATCAAGAACGTTCTTTTCTGTTACAGCGTCATAAGCCGCTATGATCCCTTCCGGCTGTAAAATTGATTGATATACAATTTCTGAACGGGCAAGATAATTCATTCTTGCAGTCGTACTTTCAAGGCTCATTAAAACATTTGCTTTAATTTGCTCCCTTGAACGAAGAAGTTCTTTTTCCATAAGAGGATCTTTTGGAAAACCTCGAAGTACAGAGCAAATAACTTTAATTGCCTCTTCCTCCGAGTTTTTTGAAAGCCCTACTCCGATGCCGAATAACCCGATGTCAAAATGAGGAGACAAAAACGAATAAATACTGTAGCAGAGCCCTCGTTGTTCCCGCACTTTTTGGAACAGCCTGGATGACATGCCTCCCCCAATCAAGTTGCTTAAGATCTGCATATCATATCTTCGCTTTGAATAAACGTCAAATGCAGGAAAGCCAATACAGATATGGTTTTGCTCTGTCTTTTTCTTTTTTACCGTAATACTTTTTGTATAGCAGGTTTCTCCTCTTTCAAGGGTACCTTGGCCCTTCATTTTCGAAAAACGCTCTTTAATATATTCAATATTTTCCTTAGAAAAATTGCCAGAAACTGCGACAACGGTCGATTTTGGAAGGTAATGCTCTTCCATGTATTTCCGCAATATTTCGCCATTGATTTTATTTAATGACTCCTTGGTCCCTAAAATAACCCTTCCCAGTCCGGTACCTTGAAAAACTGACTGAAAAAAACGTTCCGAAGCCAAGTCTTCCGGATCATCCTCATACATCCCGATTTCTTCCAGAATGACTCCTCTCTCGTTTATTACGTCTTTTTCATCAAAACGAGGATTAAAAAACATATCAAAAAGGACTTCCATACCGGTGTCAAGATGAGTATCCAGCGTTTTTAAATAAAAGCTCGTATGCTCTTTGGTCGTAAAAGCATTGACCTGTCCGCCGATGGAGTCCAGGATTTCAGCTGCTTCCGCGGCCGTTTTCGTGGAAGTACCTTTGAATACCATGTGTTCAATAAAATGTGATATTCCGTTTAACTCTATAGGTTCATGGCGCGATCCGCTTTCAACCCATATTCCAACAGACACAGATCTTACATAAGGTATTTTTTCAAAAACAATCCGAACTCCGTTTGAAAGTGTTATTTTTTCTATCACATTTGTCACTCACATTTCTTGCCCTCAATATAATACCTGCTAAATTATCATCATGTTTGCGTAATGATAACGTGTTAAAAGTATTCCTTACCGCGTTATATTACATTTCTTTTTTTGTTTAGCAGATACGAATAAAAACGGGGGGCCACGTTAAATGCTGCCCCCCGCTATTTACTGTTTATTCTTGTGGGGATTTTTTAGCCGCGATCTCTTCCATTGCGTCTTTTCTTGAAAGATTAATTCGTCCTTTTTCGTCAATCTCGATGATTTTAACCCATGTCGTATCTCCTACTTTAAGGACGTCTTCGACTTTGGCTACACGATGGTTTTCAAGCTTAGATATGTGTATCATTCCCTCTTTGCCCGGGGCAAATTCAACAAATGCTCCAAAAGTCATGATACGCGTTACTTTGCCTTCAAAAATATCCCCGATTTTAGGATCTTTCGTAATGGCTTCGATAATCTTTCTTGCTCGTTCCCCGTCTTCCTGATTAATCGCCGCGATGCAAACAGAACCATCGTCTTCAATATCAATCTTTGTATTGGTATCTGCTGTAATTTTCTGAATAACCGAACCGCCTTTTCCGATAACCTCGCGGATTTTGTCCGGATCTATCATAATGCGGATCATCTTCGGCGCATATGCTGAAAGCTCCGCGCGTGGCGCAGGAATACATTTAAGCATAACATCATCTAAAATCTGATACCGTGCCACTCTGGTTCTTTCAAAAGCATCTTTAATGATTTCCGGAGTAAGCCCGTCAATCTTAATATCTACCTGAATTGCAGTAATTCCTTTTTTCGTTCCGGCAACTTTGAAGTCCATATCTCCGAAGAAATCTTCTAATCCCTGAATGTCGGTAAAGGTAATATAGCGATCTCCTTCCGTAACAAGGCCGCAGGAAATACCGGCAACCGGTGCTTTAATGGGTACACCTGCATCCATCAGAGCAAGGGTAGATCCACAAACAGATCCCTGGGATGTAGAGCCGTTAGATGAAAGGACCTCCGAAACCAAACGTAAAGAATACGGAAATTCTTCGACAGAAGGAATAACCGGCTCTAATGCACGTTCTGCTAAAGCGCCATGTCCGATCTCACGTCTTCCAGGGCTTCTTGTAGGTCTCGCCTCTCCGACTGAATAAGACGGAAAATTGTAGTGGTGCATATAACGCTTATTTTCTTCTTCGTATATTGTATCAAGTTCTTGAGAATCACGCATTGTTCCAAGTGTTACAACGGTCAAAACCTGCGTTTGACCCCTTGTAAAAATGCCGCTTCCGTGTGTTCTGGGCAAAACACCTACTTCGGATCCTAAAGGTCTTACATCGTCAAGCGAACGTCCGTCTACACGTTTTCCCTCGTCGAGTAACCAACGGCGCACAACGTATTTTTGAAGTTTATAGAGACATTCTCCAAAAGCCTTAGATGAATCGGGGTATTTTTCTGCAAAATGTTCCGTAATATCTGCTGAAAGCACTTCAAGTCTTTCATCACGAATCTTTTTATCGTCGGTGTCGAGGCACTCCTTCATGTGGTCAAGCGCGTAGGCTTTAATATCTTCGTATATCTCCTGACTGACTTCTGAAGACTGGTAAGAAGACTTAGCAAGACCGATTTCATTTTTTATAGTTTCAATAAAAGCAGCAAGCTTTTTAATCTCTTCGTGAGCGGCTAGAATGCCTCCCAGCATTACATCTTCTGGGATCTGATCCGCCCCAGCTTCAATCATTGCAATTTTGTCCTTTGTGCCTGCAACGGTAACATGCATCTGACTTTTTTCACGTTCTGCGGAAGTCGGGTTAATGACGTACTTTCCATCAACATATCCTACCACAACTCCTGCAATCGGACCTCCCCACGGGATATCAGAAATGGATAATGCAACTGACGCACCAATCATTGCAACGATTTCAGGCAAATTGTCATTTTCAATAGACATAACAGTCGCAGCTATGGCAACATCATTTCTCATATCCTTCGGGAAAAGCGGCCTGATCGGACGATCAATTAAGCGCGATGCAAGAATTGCCTTTTCAGAAGGCCTGCCTTCGCGGCGCATAAAACTGCCAGGAATTCTTCCAACAGAATAAAGTCTTTCTTCAAAATCAACGGAAAGCGGGAAAAAGTCAATGCCTTCGCGCGGAGACTTGGACGCAGTCGCCGTAACAAGAACAACCGTGTCGCCATAGCGAACCAAACAAGACCCGTTAGCAAGTCCCGCCATTTTCCCTGTTTCAACGACAAGTGTTCTTCCGGCTAGTGTTGTTGTATACTTTTTTTCATTGGGAAATTCGATTAACTTCATAAAATTTGTCCACCTCATTTATTATTTGCAGGCGGATACCATGCTTTTAGCATTTGAAGCCGCTTCCGATCATTTCGGGAACGATTTCAACTGCTAAAGAGGCATCCTCCATACAGGTACAAACAATGCATAATAGATAATGGGGGCGCGTTATACGCGCCCCTGTCTTTTTTTGTTTACTTACGGATTCCGAGTTTCGCTATAAGGGCGCGATAACGTTCGACATCCTTCTTTTGTAAATAGTTCAAAAGTGAACGGCGCGTACCTACCATTTTCAAAAGTCCGCGTCTTGAGTGGTTGTCCTTCTTGTGAACTTTCAAATGTTCGGTCAATTCGTTGATTCGAGCCGTCAGAATCGCTACCTGAACTTCCGGTGACCCGGTATCGTTTTCATGAACGCGATTTTGCTGAATGACTTCCGTCTTTTTTTCTTTTAGTATCATGCTTTTTCACCTCCAATTATGATTCTCCCTGAAAGCCGGGTATAAGGTGGGTGAAACTCCTATGCAGGACTTATCTCCCTATACTAAGCGATCGGGCTTAAACGTTGATATTCTAACACAATCAACGCATTTTGTAAATGAAATTGTAGTTTAAACGAAACATTATTTCTCAATACGTTATTATTATAACCAGAATTAACGATTTACAAACCATTTTGTGAAAATATCACAAAATCCGTCAATTTTCGAGTACTTATTTTCTCGTACTTTTACTCTTGTTTGATACTATGCGCAAGAATATAATATATTATGCAAATTGATGTTAGCTAACATTTCTCTTATATTTCTTATTCCTTTTTCTTTCATACCTGTTGCATAGGCTGCGCAAGAGCGCGGCCCGTTGCATTTTAAATGAATACAATATAGCTCATTATAGGTTAATTTTGTTTTATTGTTATTTTGAAACACATGTGTTATAATAAAAAATAATAAAAAATAAAAGACAGTTCGAAATCCATCCTGTCTATAAACAAAACTAGGACCAGCTTATTTAAGGCTTTATGAATGGTACCTAAAGTACCATTTTTTTATTGCTTAAAAAGGCTGTATTTGTGAAGTAGGATATGCTCTTTTATTTTTTAAGAAAGGAGTATATTTATGCTTAATAAAAACAAATTAAATATTGGTATTCATCCAATATCAAGCGCGAAAAAAATTGCCGTTTCGGGTATCGTTATTGCAATTTATATTGTACTCATGTATCTTACACAAAGCTTTGCATTTGGGCAATATCAAATAAGAATTGCGACCAGCATTTATGCATTGGCGGCAATTCACCCGTTTTTGATCCTGCCGATGGGAATAGCTAACCTTTTGAGCAATACAATAATGGGAGGTCTTGGTCCTCTTGATATGTTTGGTGGGTTCATAGCCGGTGTTTTGACATCGCTCGGTTGCTGGTTTCTTAAGAAAATACATGTTTACTTAGTCGCATTGCCTATTATATTGATTCCATCACTACTTGTACCTGTCTGGTTGTCATATTTAATTGGTGTCCCTTACATTGCACTTGTTATAAGCATTGGGATCGGTCAAATACTTCCGGCAATTGCAGGAGTTATTATTATTAAGTATTTGGAAAAACCTTTGTCTAGTATATAAGGAAGAAACCATGACTTACAAAAATGAAAATACAAAAGGAATTACCCATTTAGGCAATAAAGATGACCGTTATATTTTTGATTATAATCTTGACTTGCTTGAAAAATTTGAAAACAAGCATAAGGGCAATGACTATTTTGTAAAACTAAATTGCCCTGAGTTTACAAGTCTTTGCCCGATCACAGGACAGCCTGATTTTGCAACAATAACTATTTCTTATGTTCCAGATGTCTATCTCGTAGAAAGCAAATCGCTAAAGCTCTACTTATTCAGCTTCCGAAATCACGGTGATTTTCATGAGGATTGTGTAAATATAATTATGAAAGATCTGATATCCTTAATGGAGCCGAAGTATATAGAAGTGTGGGGGAAATTTCTCCCAAGGGGCGGCATTTCCATAGACCCGTATTGTAACTACGGGAAACCAGGAACGGACTGGTTGGAAACCGCAAAAAAAAGAATGCAAATGCATGATTTATCTCCCGAAAAAATAGATAACAGATAACAAAACCCTTAGCCAAAAAATAGATACAGGTTAATTTACTATTATTTCTTAACACATAGAAAAAGGAGACTTTCTCAAGTCTCCTTTTTTATTTATTTTTTATTAATATTTCGGGCGAGCTACATATTTTGTATGCAGCAATTCATGTGACTTATGGCTTCCCGGCTTGCCAAGATAGGTATCGTATAGCTCTTTCACAACCGGGTTTTCATGGCTCTTGCGGAGTGTCATTGCTTCATCCTCAGAGTAAAGCGCTTTTGCACGTTCTGCACGAACATCAGTGAAATTACGTACATTTCCGGATTGTATCGGCTGACCGCCGCCGTTTACACAACCACCCGGACATGCCATGATTTCAACAAATTCGTACTGCGCTTTTCCTTCTTTAATGCTATCAAGAAGAATTGCGGCATTTTTTGTTCCTGAAGCAACTGCCACACGAACTTTTGTGCCAGCGAGATCATAAGTCGCTTCTTTAATGCCTTTTGTTCCTCTGACATCTGTGAATTCTAATTTTTCAAGCGGCTTGCCGGTTACAATTTCTGCAACCGTACGGAGTGCCGCTTCCATTACGCCGCCTGTTGCACCAAAAATATGTGCAGCGCCGGATGCAACGCCAAACATGGGATCAAATGTCGCATCGGCAGGTAAACTGTTAAACATGATACCCGCTTTTTTGACCATTCTGGCAAATTCACGAGTTGTAATGGTAACGTCTACATCAGGCAAACCGTTAACGGAATTTTCATGATCACGTCTTATTTCAAATTTCTTTGCTGTGCAAGGCATTACTGTAACGACAAAGATGTCCTTCGGATCTATACCTTTCTTTTCGGCGTAATAGCTCTTCATCAAAGCACCGAACATCTGCTGCGGAGATTTACACGAAGAAAGATTCGGAAGGAATTCAGGATAATAGTGCTCGCAGTATTTGATCCAGCCCGGTGAACAGGACGTAATCAAGGGGAGTGCTCCGCCGCTGCTCAAGCGTTGAAGGAGTTCTGTGCCTTCCTCCATAATCGTTACGTCTGCAGCGGTATCTACGTCAAACACACCGTCAAAACCAAGTGCGCGAAGTGCAGCCGTCATTTTGCCTTCCACATTGGTACCGATCGGCAGATCAAATTCCTCGCCTATCTGTGCACGGACAGCAGGAGCTGTACCGACAACAACATGCTTTTTAGGATCGGCAAGTGCAGCCCAAACTTTTTCTGTATCGTCCTTTTCACGAAGTGCTCCGGTAGGGCACACGGTGATGCATTGTCCGCAGCGAATACAAGCGACTTTCTCCAAAGGCAGATCAAATGCCGGAGCAATGTGGCTTTCATATCCACGTTCATTTGGACCTATAACAGAACAGCCCTGGTTTGATTTGCAGACCGCAACGCATCTGCGGCAAAGCACGCATTTTGAATTGTCACGGATTAAAGCTTCATTTACATCCACAATATTTTCAAGCTTAGCGCCCTCAGAGTACTTATGTTCGTCACATTCATACTCTTTTGAAAGTTTTTGCAATTCACAATTTTGGCTTCTGATGCAAGAAAGACATTCTTTTCTGTGATTGGAAAGCAACAATTCAAGCGTATTTTTACGTGCCTTCCTGATCTTCGGAGTATTGGTGAATACCTCCATGCCTTCTGCTACCGGATATATACATGCAGCACATGATGCTCTCGCACCCTTAACCTCTACAACGCAGAGGCGGCATGCGCCGATTGCATTGATATCTTTTAAATAACAAAGTGTCGGAATCTCAACATTGGCGAGACGTGCAGCCTCAAGAATCGTGGCGTCTTTAGGGGCCTCGACCTCGATTCCGTTAATTTTTAATTTTACCGTATCCATGTCTTGTTCTCCCTTCCGCCTTATTTCTTCACGATAGCGCCGAATTTACATGTTGAAACGCAGGCACCGCATTTAATGCATTTTTCTTTGTTGATTACAAACGGCTTTTTAATTTCGCCTGTAATCGCATTTACAGGGCATACCTTTGTGCAAGCAGAGCAGCCCTTACATTTTTCAGGAATAATTTCGTAGCTTAAAAGCTTTTTGCAAACACCGGCAGGGCATTTCTTGTCTTTTACATGCGCTTCGTACTCGTCCCTGAAATAACGCAGGGTCGAAAGCACCGGATTCGGGGCAGTCTGTCCGAGAGCGCAAAGAGAATTTTCCTTAATGTGATAACAAAGATCTTCCAGTTTCGTAAGATCATCCATGGTTGCGTTTCCAGACGTAATCTTCTCAAGCATCTCATAAAGACGTCTTGTGCCTATACGGCAGGGAGTACATTTGCCGCAGCTCTCGTCTACCGTAAAGTTCAAGAAGAATTTCGCAATATCAACCATACAGGTTGTCTCGTCCATAACGATCAAACCGCCGGAGCCCATCATCGAGCCGATTGCAATAAGGTTGTCATAATCGATCGGTGTATCCATCAAAGCTGCGGGAATACATCCGCCGGAAGGTCCGCCGGTCTGTGCAGCTTTAAATTTCTTGCCGTCGGGTACGCCGCCGCCGATCTCTTCGATAACTTCTCTGAGTGTAGTACCCATCGGAATTTCAACCAGTCCGGTATTCTTGATTTTTCCGACGAGAGCAAACACCTTGGTACCTTTGGATTTCTCGGTACCGATGGAAGAGAACCACTTTGCACCTTTTAAGATAATTTGCGTAATATTCGCATATGTTTCAACGTTGTTTAAGATTGTCGGCACCCCGAAAAGACCTTTTACCGCCGGGAACGGGGGACGCGGACGCGGTTCGCCTCTGTTTCCTTCAATTGAAGTAATGAGAGCGGTCTCTTCACCGCAAACAAACGCTCCGGCGCC
>JANZZB010000002.1 GCA_026419635.1 Clostridiales bacterium
AGATGTGTATAAGAGACAGGATATAAAGCGGTCTTGTCAACGGTTGAGTTTTGGAAAAGCCAAAGCAATATATTGATGACTGGAATGTACGACAGCGAGAAAGACAGGAAATCACCTAAAATATTAGAAAAGAACGGAATAAAAATCGGAGTCCTGTCTTATACTTACGGAACGAACGGGATCTTTATACCATCAGACATGCCGTATCTTGTATCTTTGATTAATAAGGATCGCATAAAAAGTGATATATCTGCGCTTCGGAAAAATTGTGACGTTCTGATTGTATCCATGCATTGGGGAGTGGAATACAATCTGGGTGTAACGGACGAGCAAAAGGATTTGGCAAGGTTTTTGACGGAGCAGGGAGCAGACCTCATTATCGGACATCATCCGCATGTGATTGAACCGGCGGAATGGATTGAGACGGATAACGGCAAAAAATCTTTTTGCATATATTCTCTTGGCAACTTCATATCATCCCAGCAAAAGCGAGTCACAATGCTGGGGGGAATGCTAAGAGTAACAATAAAGAAAAACGGGGACGGAAAGATTACTCTCGAAAATCCGGGGATAGTACCTTTAGTTACTCATTATGAAAAAAACGGGAAAAACTATAGGGTTTATCCGCTGAATAAATATAGTGATGATCTTGCAAAGAAACATGCGGTTAACGATTACGATAACCCTGTTAGCGTTGCATATTTTAAGAATATGGCACAAGAAGTATTCGGGAATTATGTAAACCTTAACAATTGAAAAAAGTTAAAGGATGCTTCAAAAGTAAAGAAGGAAATATGGGAGAACATTACTTGAAAATTGGAAATGTCGCATTGGAAAAAAACAAGGCATTTTTAGCTCCAATGGCAGGGGTAACCGATCTTGCGTTCCGAAAAACCTGTAAGGATTTCTTGGCCGGACTTACTTATTCAGAAATGGTAAGTGCCAAGGCGCTTACCTTAAACAGCAAAAAGACGAAATCTCTTTTGGAAAAACACGAATCGGAAACCACGTTTGCCGTTCAGATTTTCGGAAATGATCCTGATATCATGGCTGAAGGCGCAGTGATTGCAGCTGATCTGTCGGGAGCTGACATAATCGATATTAACATGGGATGTCCTACTCCTAAAATCGTATCGAACGGAGACGGAAGCGCACTGATGAAAGATCCAAAACGCGCTGCCGAAATTGTTTCTGCTGTTTGTAATAAAATAACGATACCGGTGACGGTGAAAATGCGTCTCGGATGGGATAAGGATACGATAAATGTGATCGAGTTCTCGAAGAGAATGCAGGATGCCGGCGCAGCTATGGTTTGTGTGCATGGACGCACAAGAGAGCAGATGTATTCCGGTAAAGCCGATTGGAGTCTGATCGCACGTGTCAAAGAAGCACTTTCCATTCCCGTTATTGCAAACGGCGACGTATTTACTGAAGTCGATGCATTAAATATTTTAGATCGGACCGGCGCTGATTTTGTTATGGTAGGAAGGGGTTGTCTGGGTAACCCTTGGCTATTTGAAAAAATCCATTGTGCGCTTAACGGATTGCATTTAAACAGTGAGCCGTCTGTTTCGGATCGCTTGGATACGGCTGCTGTGCAAATAGAGCTTGCCCAAAAGCAAAAGGGTGAACGGATTGCACTATTAGAAGCGCGCAAGCATTTTATGTGGTATTTACACGGGATACCCGGCGCGAAACAATTTTATGAACAAATATCCAAATTAGAAACGCTTAATCAGATGTATTCCCTCATGCTGTTAATGAAAGAAAAACTTCGGTCACGGGGGTGACGGGATGGTCGAAGAATCAACGTTGATTCAGCAGATTAAAAACGGCGATGAACATGCGTTTGAACAAATCGTAACGTTGTATGAGAAAAAGATTTACAACATGGCATACCGTACCTGCCAGAACGGCCAGGATGCAATGGATATCACGCAGGAAGTTTTTTTGCGTGTTTTTCGCTCAATAAAAAGTTTTAAGGAAGAAAGCAGCTTTTCTACCTGGATTTATCGGATTGCAACCAATATGTGTATCGATTTCGCCAGACGATCCGCTAAGAATAATACGATCTCCCTGACTGTATATGATGAAGACGGCAATATGACGGATATGGAGATTGCAGACGAAACCTATTCCCCCGAAGCATATTTCGAAAAAGAGGAGCTTAGGCGTGAAATAGAAAAAGGCCTTATGGCGCTTTCGCCCGAGCATCGGCATATTATAATACTGCGCGATATGAACGGTTTTTCTTATCTTGAGATTGCAGAAATTTTGAAACTTGAGGAAGGAACAGTTAAATCCCGGCTGGCCAGAGCCAGAGCGAAGCTCGTCTCCATCATCACTAACGGGAACTTTTTTAAAGAAAATCAGTCTAATATAAGTGAAGGGAGGCGGAATAGTTGAAAACGTGTGAAGCTTTTGCTGAAAATCTGGCGTTATTTTATGATGGTACATTGACAAAAGAACAACAAGAGGAACTAATGCAACACGTGGAAGAATGTTCTTCGTGTGCCCGCCTTCTTGAAACATACCGCGTACTTCTGCATGAGATGGAGGATTTTGCTGTTGAACCTCCCGAATCGATGCACGCTAAAATAATGGAGGCATCGAAACAAGTACCGGTAAAACGAAAGATCTTTGACCTGCCACGGGCATTCACGACCATGGCGGCTGCCGCAGCAGTTGTCTTCTTGATAATAAACGGTACCTTTGGCGATTTAAGCAAGTTTTATTTGAGTGACAATAAAACTGCTGCAAACAGTACTGCTGATTCGGGCCAAAATGCGACGATGGCGCCAGCTTTCGATGCGAAAACGGATATCAATTTAAAAAGCAAAGAGAGCGCTTTAGCAATAGATGAAAAGACAAACTCATCCGAAGATACGACGGCTGTGACGAAACAGGAGTCTCCGAAGAACAAAAAAGCGGGTTCAAATTCTGATCAGGGGAATACGCCAATCGATTCCTCGTCAACAAAACTCGAGAAAAAATCGACCGGTTCATCCGCGCATGGGCAGAATAAAGAGACAACAGGGTCTTCAGAACCAGAAAAGAAGAGCGAGATAGCAAATTCTTCTACGTCAACGCAGCAAAATGAGTCAACAGACACGGGAGCATTACAACAGGATAATGCAGGCTCTCAGAATGAAAGCAAGATAATGTATCAAATTACGAGTCCGGAAGACAAAGCGGAATGTCCGAAAACAGTTCCGCTAAGTGGCAGTTTCGCTCTCGTAATAGTAGCAAAGGGAACGGATTTGACGGGTATCCAAATTATGGCGCCAAACCGGGAGGCGGAAGACGAGAATGCGTTTTATTACGCAGTAAATAACGATGAAACACTGCTCACGAACATAAAGGATACCTTAAAAGCAAAAGGGTTTGAAGTAACAAGCTTTTATAATGGCGCAGAATATATAGAACCATCTTCAGCTGAGGCTCTTGTTGTAATTGAAAAAAAATAAGGACGTAGTAAATCTATTAAACTTTAAACTTATTTAGGAGTTTTACTATGACTTTTTTTGATGATCTTGGAAGGAAATTGGGTGTTGTGGCAGAGACCACAATGACAAAAGCAAAAGAACTGACCGATATTACAAAGCTAAATATGCAGATTTCGTCCGAGGAACGAAAGATGGAAAAACTTTATTCAGAGATCGGTAAGCTTGTGTTTGATAAGGAAAAAGATCTCCCACAAAGTTTTGTTGCGGAGCAATGCAGTAAAATTGTAGAAGTCCAGAAATCCATTAAAGAGCTGAACAAAAAACTCGAAGAAGTAAAAGATCAATAAAAAGAGGAGACGCAAAAGCGTCTCCTCTAAGACTTCGAGGGGGAATCCGATTCCCCCTCGATACTTCCCCAGGTGCGGACAAAATCTTCAGATTTTGTCCAATGTGTCCTCCGGCGGCGCATGTCCGCCTGCGGACTTATCTTACATTAAGGGGTTCCACCCCTTAACAATCCCTTAAATATACTTTTTCGACAAGCTGAAAGGAGACGCAAAAGCATCTCCTTTTTTTGTTGAAATAGTATGATTTTACATAAGAGGCAGTATATCGCTTCCAGATGGAGGCGCCTCTGCAGGCAATGTGCTGGTATTTGTGTACTGCATATCAAAGGATAATTTGTAGTCTAGCAGATCCGGTACAGTCAACTGAACAGTTGCTTTGGAGTTGCTATAGTTTTGAGAAGCATTCATCTGCATCGTCATATTATTTGTTGCACTATCACGTATTGTAATATCCATATTATAACTATTTACTTGATTTTTATAAAATGTAAATGTTGTATTAAATGTCGTTTCAACGTTATTCTCATTTGAAGAATAATTAGAAGTATAGGTGTTGCCCATTTTCTTCATTGACTTATCACCGTAAATATTCTCTAATAAATTCATCGACGTTACAATTGTGTTATAAGAGTCTTCATCAATTTCTTGTAAACTAAAAGCGTTAATCAGGTAATCTGCAAAACTTCCGCTGTTTGCGCTTTTAAGTAACTGTGTAAAATTCATGCCAGGAACAGCGCCTTGTAAAGATTTGTTAAAATTAACAGAAAGCCAAGTGCCTTCCTTAACGTTTGGCATGCCTAAAAGACTAAAAATAGGGGAACTTAAGTATATTTTTCCGTCGTCTAAGTTTGTTATTGTACGAAACTGTATGTTTTTCATGTCGGACAACGCCTGCAAAACTTTTTTATCTGAATCATTTTCGCTTGAATACTGAGATAAAAGATATGAAAAAAGATTGTTTGTGGATATGGTTAAGTCCATATTCGACTGTTGCTGGTGGCTTACACCGTTTAACGTTCCCGTAAGCTGAAGCGGGGTTTTAGTACCATTTGCCGAGTTAGCAATGTTTAAATCAAGGGCAAAATTGCCTGTATACGCCAAATTCCTGCTCTTAAAACTTTGACTATAGGCAAGATACTGATCCATTATTTTGAACTTATCAGCATACGACTGAATTAGTTTATCTGTATTGATCAGTATAACCGTTTTATTGATGTTGTCCCAACCGATTAAAAATCCAAGTCCCTTATTTAGATAAACTGCAGGCATCATAATTTGATGGTTTTGAATATAGGAAGCGCAGCTTGTCTCGATTTTCTCGGATGAGCCGTCTTTTCTCACTGCAAGACTGTTTTTGCCGACAACAAATTCAAAGGTAATACGATTATATGATACAGTAACAGTATTTGTTTTCTTGTTATAATCCGATATAGCACCAATGGTATCCATGATGTCGTTTAACGGTATATAGGTACGGTTGTTTTTTAATACTGGCATTATTTTTGTAAAAGAAACTGTTTGACCGTCAAGTATAATGGATGGGTTGTTCTCTAAGTTAACGGCAAAGCCGGTTATCGTAAACGACATAGCCAAAACCAGAATCAGAACAAGTGAAAGAGTTCGTTTTGCAAAGTGTTTCATTAAAAATGTTGCCTCCTAAGATGTTTGATATAACATGGATGCTAAGCATCTATGATACAAGATTAAAATCTGTAAGGGAATTTATTCCTTTAATACCACTTTATGGATATTATAACACAAATACTATAATAGCTGTACACAAAAATAAAACTGCACGGTATGTTCTCTAATCGCAAAAACATAGAGACGGGATTTTTAATTGATATCATAAGAATGTTATGAGACAATAACAAAAATAAGCACATAAAATGAAGATATCTTTTGCAGTCCAAAGTAAAAGAGGTTTATAGATGAAAGGATGGCTGAAAATGAAACGTTGGAAAAAGGCGGCGGCGTTGATTGCAATAGCGACATTGATTTTTGGCGTTCTTTCCGGGTGTGAGAGTATGCTTGAAAGGGATTTTTATTCCGTCTCACAACATAAAATGTCTACTTCGGCACCCGCTTATCAGGATGACGGTATTACCGGTTATTATGATCTGAAGAGTGCCGTGTTGAATCTTGTTCGTACCGGAGTTCCGGAAAAATTAATTCGTATCAGCAGTTATAATGGAAATTTAGATGAAGATTTTAAAAAAATATCGCAGGACCTTTTAGAACAGGATGCTTTGACTGCTTACACAGTCTCATCTATCGTTTACGAACAAACAAGGATTCTGACATATCAGGAAGTTCGTATCACAATCCATTATTCAAAAACTGCATTGGATACAGATAAAATAATAGACGTAATCAATGCGGCGGATTTTGAACGAAAAGTTTTGGAAGAATTGCAAAATTACCCTTCAAAACTAGTTTTTAAGATTAATTATATTAACTACTCCAATGAAATTATTTCCGACTTATTCCTAAAATCATACTATAATAATCCGGATGCGGCATATGGTCTATCCGGGTATACCGTTCGTATGTATCCGGAAAGCGGAACAGAGCGGATTGCAGAAATAGATATTCAGTACCTTGGGCAAAAAGACGATATTATGAAAAAGTCTAAACAGACGAATTCTCTGGCTATTGATATAACGAAAAAAGTAAAAAACAATGATCATCTTGTTAATGCCTTTAATATCTACCATTATTTAACTCAGAACGTTATATTTGATTCACAGGCCATGCATGTTGAAACGGAAATGAAAGGAATGCAGCCGAAATCTGATCCCTATACGGCATATGGTGCGCTGATCAAAAAAACAGCTGCTCCGGAAGGGTATGCAATTGCTTTCAAAAAGATCTGTGACTTGTCAGGGATTGAGTGTATCGTTATAAACGGTACGTTAAACGATAAAACACCGATGGTTTGGAATTTAGTGAAATTGAATGGGTATTGGTATCATGTTGATACTGCAATGGCTGCCAAAACGAAGGACAGCTCTGCTTATTTCCTGAAAAACGATGAAGCTATGAGAAAAACACATGGGTGGAATCAGGATGAATATCCCAAAGCCGACGGTAAGGAATTTTCGTACAATGAGGCGATAAAGCGATCTTATCAGTGATAAAAGACTGTCCTCCTATAAGCTTGACAACGGATGATTTTATGCTATAATAACCTACAGTGCAAATGCGGATGTAGCTCATCTGGTAGAGCGCCACCTTGCCAAGGTGGAGGTAGCGAGTTCGAGCCTCGTCATCCGCTCCAATCCCTTAGCTTACAATATGGATTGGTTCAAAAACGTATCAATTGCAGCATAGCTGCAATTTTTTTATGCTCAAATGCAGCCTCTTGAATATTGTTTTATTTGGTTATATAATAAAAAAATTAAATGAGACAAAATATCATCTGAACGGGGGAACCTTAAAATGGAAAGACGGGGGAAAGAAAATTATTATCTTGACATCGCCCAGACGGTATTAGCGCGCGGTACCTGTTTAAGGAGGAATTTCGGGGCAATTATCGTAAAGAATGATGTAATCGTTTCAACCGGCTATACGGGCGCGCCGAGAGGGCGCGCAAACTGCTGCGATACGGGCGGCTGCATTCGGGACAAGCTTAACATCCCCCGCGGTGAACGTTATGAACTCTGTCGATCTGTACACGCAGAAATGAATGC
>JANZZB010000032.1 GCA_026419635.1 Clostridiales bacterium
TACCGGATCAATATACTCGACACACCGGGACATCAGGATTTCAGTGAGGATACCTACCGGACTTTAACGGCCGCGGACAGCGTTGTCATGCTGATTGACGGCGCCAAGGGTGTCGAGGAACAGACAAAGAAGCTTTTTCATGTTTGCAAAATGCGTGGAATCCCGATTTTTACTTTTGTAAACAAACTGGACAGAGCTTGCAGAAACCCTTTCGAGTTGATGGAAGAAATCGAAAACATTCTCGGAATCCGTTCCTATCCCATGAACTGGCCTATCGGTGTGGACGGCGATTTCAAGGGGGTATATAACCGCAAACTGTCGCAAATAGAGCTGTTTGAAGCGGGAAATCACGGCCAGACTATGAACGCTTTACAATCGGGCAGCATTGACGATGAAAACTTAAAAAACCTTTTAGGCGATCATTTATATAGTCAGTTAAGAGAAGACGTTGATCTCTTGGATATTGCAGGAGATTTTTTTGATCTTGAAAAGGTGAAAAACGGCGAGCTTACTCCCATGTTTTTCGGAAGCGCCATGACCAACTTCGGCATACAGCCGTTTTTGGAGGAATTTATCGACATGGCCCCCTCTCCCGGAAAAAGAACAAGCAGCGAAGGATTAATAAATCCTGATGAGACAGATTTTTCAGGGTTTGTTTTTAAAATTCAAGCGAATATGGACCCGGCTCACCGAGACAGGATTGCGTTTATCCGGTTATGCTCCGGAAAATTCAGCAAAGGAATCGAAGTGAACAATACAAGGGTTGGGAAACCCATCCGCCTTGCCCAACCGCAGCAATTTTTTGCTCAGGACAGGACAACGGTTGATGAGGCGTATGCCGGGGATATCATCGGTGTTTTTGACCCGGGTATCTTTCATATCGGAGATACCTTAACCTCCGGTAAAAAGGCCTTCCGGTTTGACGGAATTCCGATCTTCCCTGCCGAGCATTTTGCAAACGTATTTACAAAGGATGCCATGAAAAGAAAGCAATTTCTAAAAGGAATCAATCAGATTTCGGAAGAAGGCGCGATTCAGGTCTTTAAACAACCCAATATCGGTGTAGAGACGTTTACAATCGGCGTAGTCGGCATGCTCCAATTTGAAGTTCTCGAATACAGGATGAAAAACGAATACGGGGTCGATATTTCCGTTCAAAGACTTCCGTTTGCCTTTGCAAGATGGGTTATTGGCGGAAAAGTTTCCAAAGATATTTTAGGTTATTTAGAAAGTGCAAACCTCGTCGAGGATCAATTTAACAGACCCGTTATCCTTTTTAAGGACAAATGGACACTAAACCGAATTGCAGACAAAAACAAGGACATGGAATTTCTTGATATCCCGCCATCCGTTAGCTAAAAAAGAATATCTGAAGAAAGAACAGGACTTAAAATCATAAGATTTTAAGTCCTGTTTTGTAGGAGAAGAATAACACCTTGCTCCCCTCTCCCTCTGGTTATTTACCCTTCAAAAAAAAATTTTTTATTTTTTGTTGCAAAGTCTTAACTTAAGCGTCTTTATACTATATAAAGAAATTTAAGTCCTATAGTACGGATAGTAAATGAGGAACTATTATGAAAAAGACAATATCCTTATTCATAGTTATTCTATTGGTTGCATTATGTGGTTGCTGGGCAAACACCGGTTCACGCCAGAATTTGAAGATCATCAATGGAATATCGATGATATCAGCTAAAAAAGGATGTGCGTTGATCGGCTTAGAGTACAGTGAAAATGACAATAGCATTGAATTGACTCAGGATAAAATATCCTTAGATATCAACATCGGTTCTCCTTTCATCTATCGTGATAAATACATTATATATGTAATGGACAGTCCTGCATTTAAAGAAAGTAATGTAACTTATTTACCTGCAAGCTTTTTTTCGAATTATTTGGGTGAACCTATAAAATTTGAGAATCACCAATTGTCCTTACTAGAAAAAAAAGAGTTTTCAATTTACGACATTGTAAAGTTCCTTCCGGAAGAAGTTTTAGGAGCGATCAATGACGCGAATTACCCGAACCGGGACAAAATTCTTCACGCCGTTGAACTTCCAAGATCTATGAATATTTCTATACCGAAACTCAATCTTGAGAAGATTGTCGCCACGGCTCCATTAAGTGATTTTTCAAGTGTTTTTAAATCTGAATTACTACAGCATGGTTACTCTGAAAAAGAAATATCAGATTTTACATACGGTGATTATAAAACAATAGAAAGTAGTTGGAACCTTTCAGACCAAATAATAACATTCTTAAAACTCAACTACTCTGATTTGAAAGATAAAGATTTAAGTAAATGGACATATGGCGATTATGAAAAGTATTTGACTGCACAAGACAAAAAGGGTCTTGAAAGCAGGTTCTCTGAAGCACAAAAAACGAAATTAAGCCAAAAGGGTATTTTATTAGAAGATGTTTTTTATTTGTTTAAGGATTTCTATCAAATAGAAGTTATATTAGCTCAGCCTGATAATGTTCTTAAAGAGGATATCGAAGCTTACTATCAATTCTCCATAGATTCGTTGAAGAAATAAAATATTATTGTTCAGATTTCTAGCATTCATATCTTGAGTTATATGATAAAAGTCCTCTAAACCTACGTTTAGAGGACTTCAGACTGAAAACCCGCCATTCGGCGGGTTTTTGTTTATGAAAAGTTACTTGATTAAAGATACCATTATGTCTTCAACCTCAATATTCGGATTGTGATATCTTCGCCGCCCGATTGTTTTTTGGCCGTACTCGATTGCTTCACACGGACACCACTGAATACAGGCAAGGCACCGCTCACAATGATGCTGCCAGAGCGGATGTCGGCCTTCTATTTTTATATTTCTTACAGGACATACTTTGGTGCACACACCACAGCCGGTGCACTTGCTGGTAACGTTGAATTTCTTATCCCATTCGGCGATGCCTTTATATAGATAATTATAGTTGGCTATCTTGCTAAACAGTCTGGCAGTTCTTTTGACGGGCTGCAGTCTGCCTTCGGCAATCGCCCCGGCGGCCTCATCCGCCTTATCCATGGCGTTTTTAATCAGCTTTTGTATGACGTCGGGAGCGAAGGCCGGATACTTTACGATATAATTTCCCGGCATCTTTACCCCATCTGCATAGGACAGATGAACACCCTTTTCTTGCAGGATATCTTCCAGCATACCCAGCGTGTCGGCTCCGTTCCCACCGAAGTTTATGAACGCAAAGCAATACGTTCCCTTTATTATGTTCATTCTTTCAACAAAGTGTTTGACGAGTCTTGGTAATCCGATATAAAAAACGGGAAAGACAAAGCCTATCGATCCATCGGGACCGCCCACAGGCTCAACCGGCGGCTCCAAAGCCATGGACTGGACTATGCAGTCTCCGAGTCCTTTTGCGATTTGCCGGGCGATTGTCAGCGAATTGCCCGTGGCGGAAAAATAATAAATTGTCGAGCCCATACATACGCCTCCTTCAAGGTGTAACGGATACTTTTATATGTATTACCATGGCCTTTCTTTTTCAAGCCATCCCTGCGCTTCCCAGTGCCGTACATCTGCGGGATTAAACTTAAATTTTTTGTGCATAAATCTCATGGCATAAAACAGGGCTTTGATTTTTAAGGAGGGTTTTACATTTATGCTCTGAGCTTTAATTTTGACCGAAAGTTTGTCAATTTCATTTTGAAACTTCAATTTCTTTTTATTATCCACAGTGTCCCAATCGCTTCCATGGACGTTTCTGCCGAAAGTATAGATACGGGAAATGCCCCAGAAAGTCAGGCTATCCGTTAAATCCTTTAGCGTAGACCTTGTTCCCGCGCCTGCGGCTGTAGAGATGAGAAGCGCTTGCTTACTGAACATCTCCTTTCTTGGCTGATGTGCCATCCACTGATATCCAAAATGATCAAGAAATGCCTTTAGCTGTCCCGGAACATGATAGACATAAACGGGGGCTGTAAAAATCAGCAGATCCGCTTCGATCATGGATTTCACAATTGGTTCAAGATAACCATAATCCGGACATTTTTTAAAATCGGTAAAACAGTTCCAACATCCTATGCAAAAATTAGGCATGTCTTTAGGCAGAAAAATTTCTGTTACTGTGTCTGCGTCAGACAGCTTCCGTATAAATTGCTGCGCGATGTTGTAAGTACTGGATTTCGATTTTCGTTGTGTCGCGTAAATCACAGTAATTTTCAAATTTCGATCCTCCTGCAAGAAAAGTTAGATCACAAAAGATGCTGTTTATTATCATTGTCTTATAACTACGCTGTTCTTATTATTAAATGGGTTCCTTCGTACCTCCAATGAGAAAAGGTAGGGATAATCAGACTTTAAATGTTCCATATGATTAATCCACTGCACAATGAGCGTACTGAACGCTCTCTGAGCATCAACTGCCAAATGATTGAGATCTGTTTCCGGCAAATCAATCATGCTATCTCTGGCAATTAATTCATCCGTTAAGTGAAATACGGACCAGAGCATATCTGTAAAAGTATCATGCTCCAGCAAATTCGGATTCTCAAGCATTTTGAGCAGAAAGTCTCTTTTTTCCAAAAGCAGGATTTTCAGTTCCTGCAAAGAGCAAACCTGGTAATCAATCGAAAAATCGTAGTTTTTAATTAGTCTGATTGCCCTTTGGAAGTCTCTCTTAGTCCATTTGCCATTGATATCTAAATCAGATTGAAGATTTTCCAACATTATATTAAATTTAACTATTTTTATAATTATTGAAGTTCCCACTTCACTAAAGAAGGCGCTGATCGCCATGTTTATCTTTTTTAACCTTTCCCTCTTTTCCCTAGACTTTAGTATTCTTCCCAATACTATAGTAACAATGGCTACCTGTAGCGGTAAGAACGCCATGTCCTGTAAAAAATAAAAGACAGTATCTCTCGGAGAATTAAATTGAATCAGTTGTAGCGTATAGATAGCTGCGGAAGTAACTACCAGAATCAGGCTCAATATAACATTCGAATAGACTTTTTTCATTGCTTTCTCCCATAAATGTTAATTGGAATACCTCGGGCACATTTATTTCCAATATTTATTATACTTTCTTTTTTTTTATTTTTGCAACAGAAACATAATAAATATAGCGAAAAGAGCTCGGAATCCTATGATTCTGAGCTCTTTTTTTGGCGGAGACTACATTACATTGTATGGAATTGGGAAAGGGGATTGTGAAGCGTTTAAAACCGTTTAAAAGCGAAATAGGCCGGATCGGCACCTCAGGGATAATACAAGTGTTATTGTGTAACAATAACACCGGTGATTTTTAATGAATAAATTTGTTTTTTTATTATCTTTATTTTTAATATTTTTTTCTGTGTATATGCTATATTCAATAGCATTTATTTCGGCAGCTTCTTTACTTAGTTTGATATCTATATAAGATAACAAAAAAGCCCGGATTTTAAAATGTGAAAAGCCCGAAACACTTTATTTTCTAAGTGCATCGGGCTTTTTTGGCGGAGAAGGAGAGACTTGAACTCTCGCGCCGCTTTCACGACCTACTCCCTTAGCAGGGGAGCCTCTTCACCACTTGAGTACTTCTCCATATTGGTGAAAACAAAAATATGAAATTAATAAATGTTTAATGGCGGAGAGAGTGGGATTCGAACCCACGGACGCTTTAACACGTCGCCGGTTTTCAAGACCGGTGCCTTAAACCAACTCGACCATCTCTCCGTGCAGTCGGGCAAAAGTTATTTTACCACACTGCATTTAATGTGTCAACCCATAAACGGTTTCATACATTATTTCCAAAAAAGCTTACTATTTTTCTTTTAAGATATCGCAAATCTCCTGGAGCAAAGCTTCGCTTTTTGTCATTGCAGGAGTTTCTTCCGGTTCCTGATTCTTCTTTCGCTGAAGCTTATTGATAATTTTAATGAATATAAATATACAGAACGCAATAATCAAGAAGTCAATTACGTTTTGTATAAACATTCCATACTTTAATACAACCGCATCTTTCCCTGCTTTCGCCGGAGCCAGTGTAAAAGACAAATTCGTAAAATTAATACCGCCGGAAATAAATCCGATCACCGGCATGATGATGTCGTTTACCAAAGAGGTCACGATTTTCCCGAATGCGCCGCCGATAATGACACCGACTGCAAGGTCGACTACATTTCCGCGCGTTGCAAACTGTTTAAATTCCGCAAGCAGTTTTTTCATACCCGGCTCCCTTTTAACGAATGACGTCAATGCCGCTCATATACGGTTTTAATGCTTCCGGAACTCTTACGGAACCGTCGGCGTTCTGGTAATTCTCGAGAATACAGGCGACGGTTCTTCCGACCGCTACGCCGGAGCCGTTTAATGTATGCACAAGCTGCGGTTTCGACGCCGCGTCTTTTTTGAAACGGATTTCAGCACGTCTTGCCTGAAAGTCCTCAAAGTTTGAGCAGGAGGAAATTTCGACATATCTTCCGTAAGAAGGCATCCAAACTTCAATATCGTACGTGCAGGCAGAGGAGAATCCTAAGTCACCGGTGCAAAGGATGACTACGCGGTACGGGAGCCCCAAGCCTTGCAAAACGCGTTCGGCGTCGTTTGTTAAAAGTTCAAGCTCTTCATACGACTTTTCCGGATCGGCGAATTTAACAAGTTCTACTTTGTTAAACTGATGCTGGCGAATCAGTCCTCTTGTATCGCGGCCCGCACTTCCCGCTTCTCCACGGAAACAAGCGGAGTAGGCGCAGTATTTAATCGTCAGTTTCGAGCCGTCCAGAATTTCGCTTCTGTGCAGATTCGTAACCGGCACTTCCGCCGTTGGGATTAAGTAAAGGTCCGTTCCCTCTACGTGGAACATATCTTCCGCAAACTTGGGAAGCTGACCGGTTCCGGTCATGGAAGCAGTGTTTGCCAAAAAAGGCGGCAAAATTTCCATATAGCCATGTTTTGTATGGGTATCGAGGAAGTAGTTGATGACCGCACGCTCAAGACGGGCGCCAACCCCTTTATAGAAATGGAATCTGGTTCCGGTAACTTTTGCGGCGGACGCAGGATCAAGAATGTTGAGTCCTTCTCCTATTTCCCAATGCGGTTTGGGTTCAAAATCGAATTTGGGGACTTCCCCAATTTTTCTCATTTCAATATTATCGTCGCTGTCCTTACCCTCAGGCACTTTATCGGCCGGGACGTTCGGCACAGTCATAAGAATGGAATTTAACTCTGTCTGAAGAGTGTTTAACTCCGAATCATATTCTTTGATTTGATCGGCAATTTTTTTCATTTCTGCAAATACCGCAGTTGTATCCTGTCCGTTTTTCTTCAAAGCCGGGATTTCTTTGGAAACTTTATTTTGTTCCGCCTTAAGCTGTTCGGTACTGAAGATCAAGCTTCGGCGCTTTTCGTCTAGTTCAATCATGCGATCAATTTCGGCATTATAGCTTTTCGATCTCATCGCAAGACGGGACTTCACCTTTTCACAATTCTCTCTGATGTACTTTAGGTCCAGCATTTTTGTCACCCCTGTTATTACTTAAGTGCATTTTTAATTTTTTGATATTCCGCAGCAGCATCTTCACTGAGGAATTGGGTAAATTCGCCTGAATCAATTAATTTTATGATTTCGCGGGATTTTTTATAATATCTTGTTCTGTAATTCTTCTCCAGCTGCCAAAAATATTCGTAAGCTTTAATTGTTTTTGAATAGATACCTGTCTCACCGGTCGCTAACGAATATTCGGTGTTTTTATCCTCAAGCTCTTTGTTCTTTTTCTCGGCATCCTGCAGCTCTTTTGTCAGCTCTTCTATTTTATCTGACTGTTCTCTTGTAAGCTCCGTAAGCGTTTCCAGCTTTTTAATCGAACCTTGTGTCGTTGAAATTCGTTCGTTTAACTGCTGGATCTGATTTTCTGCTTTCATTTGAGAAAGATAGGACATAACAATTAAGATAAGAGCCATTGAAAACAAAGCGATTGCGTAACCTAAGAGAAATTTCTTATTTTTTGCTAACTTTGGTTTTCCTTCATTACTCATGTATGGCACCGTACTCCTTTAGACTTTCATCGACATGAGCGCTTTCGTCAGGTTTTCAAGATCATCATTGCCGTAATATTCAAGCTCTATACGGCCTTTTGCGCGTCCGTGCGTCACTTTAACCTTTCTTCCCAGTTTTTTTGAAAGCGTCCGTTCCATTTCCTCAAGATAATTTACTGTAACAGAGGTTTTTTGCTCTTTTTGTGTCTTTTCCTTATTCTGTACAAGCTTTTTAACAAAGAGTTCCGTTTCCCTTACAGACAAAGCGTCGTCTATTATTTTTTTCGCAGCATTTAATATCAGGGTTTGATCGTCAAGCGCTAAAATGGCTCGTGCATGACCCGCGGAAATTTTTCCACCCTCGACCTGACCCCGTACGGTTTCCGGAAGATGAAGTAGACGCAGTGAATTGGCAACGGCGGGTCTTGATTTTCCAACCCGCCCCGCAGCTTCCTCCTGCTTTAGCCCAAAGTCTTCGATTAACGCACGATAGCCTTCCGCTTCTTCAAGAGGATTCAAATCCTCTCTCTGCAAATTTTCAACAAGCGCCAGAACCATTGTGCGCCGATCATCCGCTTCTACAACAACCGCCGGGATTTCGGTTAACCCCGCTTTTTTTGCCGCACGCCAGCGTCTTTCCCCCGCGATGATCTGGTATTGTCCGGAAGAAAGCCTTCTGACCGTAATCGGAGAAATGACTCCGTTTTGTTTAATGCTTTCGGAAAGCTCCGAAAGTGAATCTTCGGAAAAATTCTTTCGCGGCTGTGTGCTATTTGGCTCTATTTGCATAATTGGAATGGTTCCCGGCCCCTGGCTTTGATCCGCTGCTGCAGAGCTTCCAAACAAAGCGTCCAGACCGCGTCCAAGTCCTTTATTTGACATGCTTCAACCCCCAGTTTTAATCACCATTTCTTTTCAACAGTTCTTTGGCAAAATTCATATAAGCCTCCGTACCTTTGGAAAGCCTGTCATACGCAATGACCGGTTTTCCATGGCTTGGCGCCTCGGATAGCCTGACGTTTCTCGGTATGACAGTCGGGTAAACTTTGTTCGTGAAATGCCGCTTGATTTCCTCGGTTACCTGCATGGAAAGATTGGTTCTTGCATCAAACATGGTTAGCAAGATTCCCTCGATATCAATATTTGGGTTCATGGATTTTTTAACCGCTCTAATTGTTCCGATTAGTTGGCTTAACCCTTCCAGCGCGTAATATTCGCATTGAAGCGGAATCAACACTGTATCGGCAGCTGTCAGCGCGTTAATAACTAAAAGGCCCAAAGAAGGAGGACAGTCAATCAATATGTAATCATATTGCTCTTTGATTGTTTCCAGAGCTTTTTTTAATTTATATTCCCTGTCTTCAAGGGAAACCAGTTCAATATCAGCTGCGGCAAGATTTCGGTTCGACGGAATAAGATCTCCCCAGCTTGTCTTTTTTATCGCCTTAAAAACATCCACATCGTTTAACAAAACATCATATATGCTTGTCCCGGATGCAATCGGGTCCGCTCCAAGACCGGATGTCGAGTTGCCCTGCGGGTCAAAATCGCAAAGCAGAACTTTTTTTCTTTTTGCATGCAGGCATGCGCATAGGTTGACGGTCGTCGTTGTTTTCCCTACTCCGCCCTTCTGATTTGCAATTGCAATAATTTTTCCCATATGTCACCTTGCCTCTTGCTTTTGATCTGCTTTTCCATTATAGCACAGTCATTCTTTTTTGCAATTAAAAAAGTTTCACGTGGAACATCTGGTGTGATGTTTCACGTGAAACTTTGGTTAAGGTGAGGGGAGACAAACACGACCCGCCTCAACTTTGATAAATTCGCGCTTTAGTTTTTTGTCGTAAGTGTGCTCCACGCAAGGAGGATAACGCAGGCCTGGGGTGCAACCGGTGAGCAAAAACCGGATCGGGTTCGACTCCCCTCACCTTAAGGATACTTATTAGGCTTTGGTGGAGGAAATCTGAATTTTCAGTATCAACTTCCCTTCCGACTCTGTCTTTTCACAACATGCGTCAATGCCCGAACGCTGCATCATTGAAACAGCTTTGTTTACTGTGTTTAAGAAAAGCCGGACATCCTTCATCACAGCGAAAGTCAACTTTTGTCTTTTGTTCTGCTTTGCTGTCTGAGTATTTATTATTTGTTCGATATATTCTTCGCTCTGTATGACGTTTAATTTGTTTTTTATAATATGTGACAGCACACGTTTCTTCTCTTCCTCTTCTTCTATCCGAAGCAAAGCGCGCGCATGCCGCTCGGTAAGATCGTTTTCTTTAATTACTTGTATAATCTCAGGGGAATGTTTTAGCAGTCGAAGTTTATTCGCAACTGCTGACTGCGTCTTCCCTATTTTTTCAGCTGCCTCTTCCTGCGTTAGTCCGAAGTTTTTGATCAGGTTTGAAATTCCGATTGCCTCTTCAAAAAAATCGAGGTCTTTTCTTTGAAGATTTTCTACCAGCGCAAGAAAAGCGGAATCCTTATCGTTTACTTTTAACATAATGCACGGTACTTCCGTAAGCCCAACCATAGCCGCAGCACGCAGTCTCCGTTCACCGGCAATCAGTTCATAACCGGAGGACGTCTGTCTGACCGTAAGCGGATTTAATATCCCATACTGACGGATACTAGCGGCAAGCTCACGGATTCCCTTTTCTTCAAAAACGGTTCTTGGCTGCCATGTGTTTTTTTGGATCTCGCGCGTTTTTATATATTTAATTTGTTTTGTGTTTTTAGAAAATATTTCTCTAGGAGTCAACATGCTTGTCCTCCTTCCTCCTAAATCCATATTACCATATTTTGCTATTTAGTAAAGAATAAACGAATCTCTTTTTCCGACTGTAAAACAAACGGCCCGACGAAAAGTCGGGCCGTTTTTACAACAAACTGTTTAATTGCGTAATAAAAAGACGAATTGTATTGTAAAAAGATTGTTCTTATAGCGGTTTCGCTTTAATTTTATTAAAACGCCTGGGATAAAGAACCGGAGTGTTTGCCTTCTTCTCAATTTTTATAATACGGAAACTGAGGTCGCCGAGCGGTAAACGGTAATCAAAATATCCTGCCACTTCCCCGCCCAAAGTCTTGATTGCCTTAGAAGCCTCATCCAGTTCTTTTTCGCAGCCGGCCATTTTCATTGCGAGGAACATTCCCCCCACTTTTACAAACGGCAGCGCCAATTCACACAATATGTTTAACGGCGCAACAGCACGAGATACCGCAATATCAAACTGTTCGCGATAAGATTTATTTCCCGCCGCGTCTTCAGCGCGCGCACAAATTAAATCGGTTTCGATTCCTAACTTCTCGCTCGCCTCTTTTAGAAAGTCGATCCGCTTATTCTGGCTGTCCAGCAGTGTAATATTAAACGTTAAATCGTAAAGCTTTAATGGCATTCCCGGAAAACCAGGTCCGCATCCGACATCAATTACTTTTTTGCCTTTTAAGTCCGCAGCGTTTAATACGGCCAAGCTATCGATCAAATGGCGAGAGATAGCCTCCCCTTTTTCCGTTACCGCAGTGAGATTCATTACTTTATTCTTTTCGAGCAAAAGATCAAGAAAAGCGTTCATCCGCTCTTTGGCATCAGGAAGCACTTCTATCCCCAGCTGTCGGATTCCGGTTACAAAGACATCTTCCCAGTTTGTCATCTTTCTTTGCATCCTTTCCGTCTCTGCTCTAAATAAACGATCAAAACCGTGATGTCCGCAGGGTTCACGCCGGAAATTCTGGAGGCTTGTCCTAAACTGCGCGGGCGAATCTTTGAAAGCTTTTCCCTTGCCTCGAGTCGTAAAGACTGAATATCTTTATAATCCACGTCCTCGGGCATAAGAACATTTTCGAGCGAATGAAACTCTTCCGCTTCTTTGATCTGTCGGTTGATATAGCCCTCGTATCTGACCCGAATATCCACCTGCTCCTGAACTTCTGGTGAAAGAATCGGCCTGTTCGGATCAAAAGGAGAGAGCATCTGATAGGTAAGCTGCGGGCGACGGACAAGATCAATCAATTTGCAGCCA
Source organism: Clostridiales bacterium (assembly GCA_026419635.1). Classification (GTDB taxonomy): domain Bacteria; phylum Bacillota; class Clostridia; order Oscillospirales; family Butyricicoccaceae; genus UBA6114. The sequence continues at coordinate 12,005 of JANZZB010000032.1, forward strand.
GTCGAGATTGGCGTACTGCCGGCAGAAGTTAAAATTCTATTTAAGTCTTCGCTTTCCGCGACACCGACTTTACTTAACCGCCGGATTTCGTTTTCTACGGCTTCGTATTTATCCACAACTTGTTGATATCTTTCCGCAGAAATCAAACCCACACGATACCCTAAATGGCAAAGGCGCTCGTCGGCGTTGTCCTGTCGGAGCAGCAGCCTATATTCCGATCTGGAAGTCATCATTCGATATGGCTCGTTTGTACCTTTTGTTACGATATCGTCGATTAAGGTTCCGATGTAGGAACCAGCACGATCCAAAATCAGCGGTTCCGCCGATTTTAATTTTAACGCGGCATTAATTCCGGCAACCAGACCCTGTGCCGCGGCTTCTTCGTATCCGGACGTTCCGCAGAATTGCCCTGCTCCGTAAAGCCCCTCAATTTTCTTTGATTCCAGAGTCGGATAAAGTTCCAGCGGGTTTACGCAATCGTATTCAATCGCGTAGGCCTGTCTCTTA